>NZ_LGHK01000411.1 GCF_001908235.1 Bradyrhizobium sp. NAS96.2 | reverse complement strand
GGGCCTGTTCGTCCAATACATCAGCAAATCCGGGCATGCCGCTTTTTGGAATTCCATGGCTAAGCCACCAAAACATGTCGCCGGCCGTGTGCAGCGCAGTATGCGGTTCGCTCAAATTCGCGGGCGGCTTGGGAAGGGTCGATGCCGCCGGACCATCGCCAAGCCCTCCGCTGCCGTGGCAAGCGGCACAATTCTCGGCAAATAGACGCTTTCCATTGGTTATTGATATCGTCGAATAGGCAACCGACGGGCGGCGGTAAGTATCGGGATAGGCTTGCACGGATATCTGCCACAGACCGCCTGCGACCGAAATAACGGCGGCGGCGCCTGCTGCAACTGCTTTTACCTTTTGCGGCTTTCTCAAACAAACGAGCAGGCCCCAGAAGAGTGACAATAGTGCTAGGGAGAAGGCGCCCGCCGCGATAACGGGCGTCGGCCACGCCGGCCACGTGGCTTCGATCGAAAAGCGAAACGGCAGCCACCAGATGGGCTGATCATGTCGTGCTGGTATGACTGAAGAGAGCGCGGCTGCGCAGCCGACGATCAGAACACCGCAAAAGAATTCAGTTGCTGCCCATCCAGCTCCTGCAAGAAAAGCCGCGGGTTTTGCTCCTACGGTTTCCATGACGGGTAGGAAGCGCGTGCGAATCCGATTGGCCACCAACAGGATGCATGCAAGTAGAGCAAGCTTCGTTATAATTAGTTGA
>NZ_LGHK01000068.1 GCF_001908235.1 Bradyrhizobium sp. NAS96.2 | reverse complement strand
GCTGGGAAAGGACAGATCGCGCGACACCAGCGCGATCTCGGCCTCGGCCACCACGCAGCGCGCCCGCGCGATCGCCTCGCGCGGACCGAAAGCGCGGCCCCGCGCGCCGCAGCAGCTCCTTGGCGCGAGTGAAATCGCCGAGCCGGGCCATCGCGATGCCGCGCAGCGCCAGCGCCGGCGCATCGTCGCGCAGGGCCACCCGTTTCAGTGCGCCGAGGGGATCACCCACCGCGAGCGCGCGCGCCGCAGCCGTAATCAGCGAGTCCATTCGAATCCCGACACACTTGTCACTCTCGCCCTCCGAGGCCTGGTCCTAACCTAGCACATGACGACATGGATCATCTCCAGCGAGATCGAATGATGACCGGACTAGAAACACATGAAGATTGGTTGAAGGGCCGGTTTGGCGGCCGTGGTGCCATGGTCGCGCGCTGGCTGTCGCTGGCGGCGGCGCCGACCTTCGCTGTGATGGCGCTCGTTGCCGCGCTGGCGCCCGCCGACATGATGTGCGGCGCCATGCAGGGACCGCTGTCATTGCAGGGGATGGTCCCGATGTACGCGCTGATGAGCGCATTTCACCTGGCGCCGTGGTTGCGCCTGTTCCGATGACCGGCTCATCCCTCCGGCAGGGTAAAGACCGCGCAGGGCCTTGCGATGCCGCGCAGCTCATGGGTGCCGAGTGCGACCAGCGGTGTCTCGGTCTCGGCGGCGACAGCGCCCGAGACCAGCACGGTCTGTTCCAATGGCTTGCACAGGCCTTCCAGTCGGCTGACCAGGTTGACCGCGGCGCCGATCGCGGTGAAGTCGAGGCGATCGGCGGCGCCGATATTGCCCCAATGCACCTCGCCGAGATGCAGCGCCGCGCCGAACGCCAGCGGCGGCAAACCGCGGCTGCGCCGCTCGGCATCGAGATGCGCCATGCCGACGCGCGCCGCCGACACCGCGCGCAAGGCCGCCTCGCATGCGCTGCGCGCGCTCGTCGTGACCGGAAAGATCGCGAGCAGTCCGTCGCCGATGAACTTCAGCACCTCGCCGCCGAACGCGTGGATCGCACCGGCGATGCGGTCGAACCAGGCATCGAGTGCTGCGATCACCTCGGCGGGCGGATGGCTTTCGGAGAGCGCGGTGAAGCCGCGCAGATCGGCAAACAGCAGCGCCGCCCGGATGGTTTCGCCGGTATTCCGCCGCAATGGCGCTGCCAGGACACGCGCCGCGCTGCGCCGGCCGAGATAGGCCTCCAGCGCCGCGGTCAATGTCGCGCGCGCGGCAAGCGCGGCGAGCGGCGCGGCCATGAAGCGCGCCGCTTCGCGCAATCGATCCGCGTCGGCAGCTGTGAAGGTGCGTATCCCGATCCAGCCAAGGGTCGGGCCGTCAGGCCGCGTTCCGATCGTGTCCTCGTGGATCGCGCCGGGCGCGAGGCCATTGAGCCAGCGCCGGCCGGCATCGCCGGATCCGACCATGTCAGGCATTGCAAAGGGTTGCTCCGGCGCGAAGCCCAGCGCTTCGATGACCTCGCCATTCTCGGCGCGCCACAGCCAGGTGCGCCTTGCGATCAGCGGATGCGGAACTTCCAGCGTCAGGGCGCCACCGGCAAGCGGCAGGCCATCTGTGATAAGGTGGCTTCCGAGGTCCGCCAGCAACCGGTTGGCGCCCGCGGTCTCAGCCGCGGCGTCGACCAGCCAGCTCAGTGTCGAGGACAATTGCATCACCCCATCATGGGGTTGATGCGCCACCCTTGTCACGAATTATCCCTGAACACCCACCGGCAATGGAGAATGGATCGATGACTGAAGCCTTCATCGTTCAACGCGAGATCCAGATCGCAGCCCCGCCCGCCACCGTGTTTGCATTCCTGACCGATCCACAGAAAATCGTGAGCTGGATGGGGCTCGAGGCCGAAACCGAGCTGCATCCCGGCGGGCTCTATCTGCTCAAGGGCCTCGGTGACGATCGCGGCCGCGCCGCGCGCGGTGCGTTCCGCGAGGTCGTGCCAGTGCATCGCCTTGCCTACAGCTTCGGTTGGGAAGGCGGCGCGGAAGTGCCACCGGGGTCGAGCCTGATCGAGATCGACCTGATCGACAAGGACAGCGGTACGCTGCTGCGCATGACCCACAGCGGCCTGCCGAATGCCGAGCAGTGCGCCAGCCATGCCAGGGGGTGGGCGCACTATATGGACCGGCTCTCGCTCGCGGCTGCCGGCCGGGATCCCGGGCCGGACCACGGTCCGGCCAACCGCAAGTGACATCGCGTCAGGTCGGCCATTTCGAGCCGAGGATGATCGAGCAGAAGTTCATCCTGGTGTAGTTCGTGTCCTTCAGCGCCAGCACGTCGGCCTTGACGTTGCCGAAGGTGGTCAGCGGCTTCCTGATGGTGCCGCTGGCGAAGTGATCGATGATGTTCTCCTTGAAGTTCGCCTCGCGCGGATGGTGCGCGCAGACATGGTCGCGGTGCTCGTGCGAGAAATCGTCATAGGCGATGCCGAGCACGTCCATCTCGACGCCGGCGGTGACCAGCGCGATGGTCGGACGCATATGCTCGGGGACGCCGGGCGTGGTGTGTAGCGCGATCGCAGTCCAGACGTCCTCGATGTCGCGCTCCGGCACGCCGTAGCCTTTGAGGAAGTCGCGCGCGGCGTTGGCGCCGTCGACCTCGAAGCGCAAATCGGGGCTCGCATGTTGAGCGGTGAGGCCCATGTCGTGGAACATGGCGCCGATATAGAGCAGCTCGGCATCGAATTGCAGCTTGCGGCGGTTGCCGGTCAGCGCGCCCCAGAAGAACACGCGGCGGCTGTGGTTGTAGAGCAGATCGTCCTCGGTATCGCGCACCAGCTGGGTCGCGGCGCGGGCCATGGCGCTGTCGGGTACGCGGATGCCGGCGATGATCTCGGTCATTTCAAGATGCTCCTCGATATGGCAAGACGATGCCGTGGCGTGCGAACACGCGCGGTCGGCGCTCGTCTCTGCGATGTGTTCGGATCGCCTGGTGGCGTGATCCTTAGGCCCCTTGTCGCCCGGTTTGGCTTGATCTCGCAACGATCACGCGCCGCCGGATCGGGCCAACGAGACATCGTTTCGCGCCAGCGGGGCGGGGAGAAGGTATGGCGGTTCAGAAGGTCGCGATCGCGATTCACGAAGGGGTTCAGGCGCTCGACGTCGCAGGCCCGGTCGACGTGTTCGCGGAGACCAACGGCTTTGTCGCTGATGGCGATGGTTATGAGACCGTGCTGGTCGGCGCCAGCCGCGAACCGCTGCGCGCATCGAGCGGCATGAAGATCGCGGCCGACCTCAGCTTCGACGAAGCAACGGAGAGGTTCGACATTCTGCTCGTCGCCGGCGGGCCCGAATTGCCCGACGCCGCGCCTGATCCCGATCTCACGCGGTGGCTGCGCGGGGCGCCCGAGCGCGCAGAACTCTACGGTTCGATCTGCACCGGCGCGTTTGCGCTCGGCCATGCCGGGCTGCTCGACGGTCATAAGGTGACGACGCATTGGCAGAACGCGCAGCTTCTGGCGGCGCGCTTTCCGGCCGCCGAGGTGATCTTCGACCGGATCTACATTCGGGACGGCAGACTGATGACCTCCGCCGGCGTGACCGCGGGCATCGATCTCGGGCTCGCGCTGGTCGTCGAGCGTCATGGGCCGCAGGTCGCGGTCGCGGTGGCCAAGCGGCTGGTCGTGGTGGCGCAGCGCCAGGGCGGGCAGTCGCAGTTCAGCCCCTATCTCACCGCGCCGGTCGACGAGGATTCGCCGATTGCGCGCGCACAGGCGCATGTCATGCAGCATGTCGGCGAGCGCCACACGCTGCAATCGCTGGCCGATGCGATCGGCATGAGCGTGCGCAATTTCGGCCGCGCCTTTGCCCAGGAGACCGGCATCACGCCGCACGAATTCGTCGAGCGGGCGCGGGTCGACGCCGCACGCCGGCTGCTCGAGGGCTCAGACCGCCCGCTGAAGGCGGTTGCCTTCGACTGCGGCTTCGGTTCGGCGGACCGGATGCGCATCGTGTTCACCGAGCGGCTCGGCGTGTCGCCCGCGCAGTACCGGTCGAGTTTTCGCAAATTGTGACGCCGTTCATGAAGCAGACGCCTGATCGGGGATAGGATCAACCTGCCCGAATTGTACTAAAAAATCATGCAACTTTTCCGCGAGGCTGCCATGGACGCGCTCACGCTCTTCATCATTCGTCATGCCGAGAAGCCGGGCGAGTCCTGGCCTGGACCCGGCTTCACCGCGGACGGTGTGTCCGATACCGAGTCGCTGGTGCTGCGCGGCTGGCAGCGCGCCGGCGCGTGGACGGCGTTGTTCGGCACCGATCTCACCGGCGGCGACTATGCCAAGCCTGATGCGATCTATGCCGCGACACCAGGAACCGAGCCCAATCAGCCGCCGTCGAGCCGTCCCGCCGAGACGATCTCGGCGCTGTCCGTGCGTCGCGGCCTGACGCCGAACGAAGGGTTCGGCAAGGGTGACGAGCCGGCGCTGATGAAAGAGGTGCTGGCGTCGAAGGGCGTCGTGCTCTTGTGCTGGGAGCACAAGGCGATCATCTCCGACATCCTGCCGCTGATCCCGGTCAGCAAGGGCACGCCGCCCACCAAATGGGAGGGCAGCCGGTTCGACGTCGTGCTGCGCTTCGAGCGCGCCAAGGGCGACGACAAGTTCGCCTTCAAGGAGCTGTTTCCAAAATTGTTGTCGGGCGATTCCGACAAGCCGCTGGGCGGCTGAGCCGCGCTGCAACTGTGCCGATCAATCCAGCCCGAGCGCCTTGCGCGATTTGCGCGTCAGCTTCGCGGCGATCAGCGCATGGGCCTGATCGAGATAGGCCTTGAGCTCCGCGTCGGGCAGGGCGTCGTTGTCAACCAGCTGCACCCATGTGGCGCGCGCCAGATAGGGTGCGGGCCGCGCCAGACCCTGCTCAATCAAGAGCTGATAGGCCATGTTCGAGGTCTTGAACATGAAGCCGCCGGTGCTCTCGATGTAGCCGCCGGCCAGCGCGAACATCTTGCCGCCGACCTTGAACACCGACGTGCCCTCCCATTGCACCACCTTGATGGCGGCGGGCAGGCGCAGGCAATGGGCTTCGAAGGATTTGGGGCGCATGAGTCGGAGGGGCCGGGAGGCTCAAAGCCATAATCCAGCCGCGTGACGGTCGACAAGCCCGGTGAGGCCGGCGATCCCCGGCTCGTTCCGGTCCCCGCTGAGTCCTCACGACCTCACGAAAACGTGGGTTGTCGTCATTCCATCTGTAGATATATCGTAAGATATGTTTTTAGTAAGGAACAAGAGAATGAGACGATCGATGTTCCGCGACCTGGACCATGAGGGTTTTGGATTTGGCTTCTTCGCGGGCCGGCACGGCAGGGGCGGCCATCGCTTCGGACGCGGCGGCCATGGCTTCTTCGGACGGGGTGGCGGGGGCGACTTTCCGGGATCGCGGCGGCTCTCGTCGCAGGATCTGCAACTCGTGATCCTGGCGCTGCTCGGCGAGCAGCCGGCGCACGGCTACGAACTGATCAAGAAGATCGAGGAGCGGTCGGACGGCTTCTACAGCCCGAGCCCGGGCGTGATCTATCCGGCGCTGACTTTCCTCGAGGAGATCGGCCATGCCAGCGTCACCCAGGACGCCGCGCGCAAGCTGTACAGCATCACCGAGCAGGGCAAGGCGTATCTCGCCGAGAACCGCGCCACCGCGGATACTATTCTCGAGGCGCTGTCGCGGATCGGCCGCCGCATGGAGGAGGTGCGTGAAGCCTTCGCCGGTGTCAGCGATCTCGATGGCGGAGCGTCCGACGATTTGCATCGCGCCCGTCACGCGCTGAAGAGCGCGCTGCGCCAGAAGCGCGGCTGCGATACCGCCGAGGCCCGGCGTATCGCAAAGATCCTGGACCGCGCTGCCGCTGAAATCCTGCAGCAATGACCCAACCGCAAGCAAGGAGTAACGCTGCCGCTTAGAGGCGGCACCGAGCTCTGCCTGAAGGTGGCGCGAGGATCTGTTCCGCACGCAGGCAGGAAATCCCGTTGGCGTGATTGTGAGCGGACACGGCCTCACAGCCTGCTGGATTTTGCCGGCGCTTCTTGCTCTGCTCCGAAAAAATCAGGAGCGAAGCGCCGCATGTCCGATGTCCCGCCTCATCATCCACTCGATCGCCCGATCTGGAGCGCGCTGACCACAAGACAGCGCGACCTTGCCGAAGTCAGTACCGACGCGCGGCGCTTTCCGGTCGCGATCGCACCCTTCGCGGACATGGCCGACATGTCGCCAGAGAGCTTTGCTGCGCTCGGCGCGCTGCTGTCGGGACCTGACATCGCGGTGCTGTTCACGCCCGATCCGGTCATCGTGCCGCCGGAGTTCAAGATGCTGCTGGCCGAGACCGGCGAGCAGATGATCGGCACGCCGGCGGACTTTTCTCTGCCCGGCGTCGAGATCGTCAGGCTCGGCGTAGCCGACGTTCCCGCGATGATGACATTGACAGCGCTGACGAAGCCCGGACCGTTTAGCGCGCGGACGCATGAGCTCGGCAACTTTTTCGGCATTCGCGCTGGCGGCGAACTGATCGCGATGACCGGGGAACGGATGAAGCCGGGGAACTATACCGAGATGACCGCTGTGTGTGTGCATCCGGATCACCGCGGTCGCGGCTATGCGCAGGCGCTGCTGTCGGCGGTCGGCCGCCAGATCGCGGCGCGTGGCGAAATTCCGTTCCTGCACGTCTTCACCAGCAACGTCTCGGCGATCGCGCTGTACCGGCGTCAGGGCATGGAGATCCGCCGCCGTCTGCACATCACGGTGTTGCAGAAGCAGGGTGAGGGCGGATAAGCGGATGGTTCAGGTGAGCCTGTTGCTCGCCTGATGCACCGTGCGCTTGTCGCAGCTCGGATCGATCGCGACGGCAGTGGTTGCGATCCGGCCGTGTGCGACGACGTTGTTGCTGATCTCGATATTCCTGGCGCGGCCGACGAAGATCGCGCTGTCCGGCTTGATGTGGAACAGTTCGCCAGCCCCGAACGCATTACCGCGTAAAAATGTCTGGCCGATCACATTGCCGGCGATCTTGGCGCCGTCGGCATTGCTGACGAAGATCGCATAGATGTAAGAATCGTCGATGTGATTGCCTTCGATGATGACGCGCCGGTTCTGGAAATTGTCCTGGAATCCCTTGGCCCCTTCCGGCGGCACCATGCCGACATAGATCGCGCCGAGCGTGCCGCTGCCGCTGGTCAGCTCATTGGCGCCGTTGACGCAGTGGCTGAAGCGGTTGTTGCGGAACACGAGGTTGTCCGCAAACCCGGACTCGGACCAGAAGCCGATGTCGCTGCCCGCCTGCAGCGCGACGCCGGTCGAGAACGTGAACTGGCAATTCTCGACGACGGCGTTCGGCGCCTTCATCAGTACGCGGCCGCAGGCGTGGAAACTGCAGCGCAGCACGGTGGCGCCGGATCCGATATGCGTCAGCGAGGTGACGGCATCGCCGACCTTGAGCGGCAGGTCCTGCTGCAGAACCACGTCGTAGATCAAATCCGGCTGGGTGGTCGGGCTCCGGTTCTTCCACAGCTGGGCGATCTTCGCCTTCAGCTCCGGCGCGTGACGCTTGGTCAATTGCGCGACCTTGCCGCGTCCGAGCGAGCGAAACGTCGCGTGGTCGCAGCTCTCGATGTCGTCGCCGGCCGCAAGCCCGATGTCCCATTTCGGGCTGAGCAGGAACCGGCGCGGCGCGGGCTTCGCCACGACGTAGTAATAGAAGCCGTGCACGTTGACGGCATCGTCGGAGGTGTTGGCGAAGCTGCAATCCTCCATGGTTGGACCGTGTGCGACCGCGGTGAAGTGCGAGCCGTCGGAATTGGTCGAGATCAGGCGGTCGGCCGTTGCGCCCTTCGGCCGAGGTCCCGGAACGACCGAGACCTTTTGCAGCATCATCGAGCCTTCGCCGCCGTTCTCGATGATGCCCATCCCCGGCGAGGCGAGAAGCTTGAGGTCGATCAGGCTGGTGGCGAAGCTGGAGTCGATGGCGATGGCATGCGCGCCGCTATTTGCGATGGTGACGACGTCACCGGCCGCAATCGGCAGCTGGCTCGGAAAGCGATCGTTCGCGCTCCACCGCAGATGCACCTTGATCAGCCCATCGCTGATGCGCGTGGCATGGGCCGGCGACAGGAAATCTCTGGCGCCGGTCTTCAGCGCCCGGTTGTGACGGTCCATCACCTTGAAGAAACCGTCGGTGAAGGTGGCCAGCAGCGCGGCATCATCGGGATAGCCAGGGTCGACCTTGACCGTGATATCGACCGCCTGTTTGTCGAAGGCGGTGATCGTACCTTGCGTGAAGGGCAGCGGGTCGTAGTCGATGGTGAGATCGCGGACGGTGAGGCGGTTGCAGCCGGAGATCGTCAACGTCCCGCTGCGCGTGGTGTTGATCAGCTGTGCGCCATTGCCGTTGAGCTCGAAGCCGTGGAATTGCCGGAACGCCAGCGGCCGCTTGATCCGGTAGCTGGCGTTCTTCTCCAAATTGAGGACGATGTGAACCGGCCCCGCCTTGCTGGCGTCAGCCGCTGCCTTGGCAGCGGCGGCCAGCGCCTTGGCAAAGGCCGCGTCGGCGTCGCCGCCGGAAGTGGCGGAGAAGGTCGCCATGTCAAAGCTGGCCGCGCCGGGGACCGACGCCGCCGGTTCGGCGCGGCTTTCGGTGTCGAGCAACGGGCTCGCCACAAAAAGCGAGGCAAGCGTCAGCGCCCGCCGGCGGCTGATCGACATGGAGCGCGTCTCCTTGCGAGACCGGGATCGGTCGCGCGCATCGTCGGTTCGCGAAGATGAATTGGAGCCAAACGGCGTGGAGCTGGCGCAGCCGCTCGCGACATCGTGAATGACGTTGCCGCCGGTCGTGCGCTGTGCTGGCGGTGCGGTCGTCCATCGCACCAAAATGCATTGAGCCCGGGCGCGCTTGGCGCGTCCGGGCTCGTTGTTGTTGATACAGGCGTCAGTGCATCGTCTGTTCCGACGCTGCGATCCAGGCGATGACGGCCTCGGAGAAGCCGTCGACCCGCGTCCACGGGCCGTGTCCGACGCCGTGCTGGTAGGACGCCACGTTGACCATGTAGCCGCGCCCCTTGGGAGCCGGCACCTGGTCGTGGCTCTGCTCGTCGGTGAAGACGATCAGGCGATCGGCCTTGCGGTCGATCTCCGTCACCGCCTTGCCGAGATACGTCCCGCCATGCGGCTGCGAGCCGATGATCGCATCGCGCAGTGCGAAGCCGCGGCGCGGCGGCAGCTTCACGACCTCATTGCTGAACGTGAAGATCTCCACCTCGTCGCAGACTTCGCGGGCGAGGATCGCAAGCCCGCAGGCCGCTTCCGCCCGCGTCATCTCGGACTGGGCCGAGAGCGGCGAGAACATCGATCCCGACACGTCGATCAGGAGCCGCGTGCGGCCATCGAGCCGCGCGTAGTCCTTGACCGACTTCAGCATCGCTGCCTCGAGCTCCGGCTCGAAGTCCGGCGCATAGCGCGCCGCCGTGATGAAGCGGTAGGGCAGGATGCGGTCGGTTCGCATCGCGTCGATCGCCTCCGCGATGGTCCGGCGCGGCACCTCCGCCTTCTGCATCAGGCGCAGGTTGCGGAGCAGCGCCAGCCCGCCGAGCCGGTTCTCGGCGATCAGCCGCTCGAAGGTCTCACGCTTGTCCTTGCCGGACGACAGCGAAACCTCCCAGGTGTCGGGCGAGGCCAGCTCGCCGTCGACGAGCTGCTTCCACACCTTCTCCTGTGCGGCATCCTTCGGCTTGGCGTGGACAAGGAACAGCACGTCCTTGATCCGCACCGCGCCATCGCGATCGTACTTCGCGAGCTGGTAGGCGTCGAACTTGGTCAGCGCCCGCGCCAGGCCCTTCTTGACCTGCGCCGAGACGGGCTGACGCTTGCGCTGCTGCTGAGGGCCGAGCGCATCCGCCCAGTAGATCGCAAGCAACTCGGTCATCTCGTCGGGCCGCTGGATCACGCGGGCGAGCGTATCGGCGACGAGGGCGCGATGGGTCGGATGCCGCGCCATCTCGCGGACCACGAGCAGCGGCGCGTGCCGCAGCTTCATGGTCTCGCGCGCAGCGATGGCGAGTTCGGCCGTCCGCTCGGGCGCGACCAGCGGCACCAGCGCCTTGATGCGATCCGCGATCGCAACCCCGTCCTCGTAGAACTGGCTCTCCCACAGGAGGCAGTTCAGCAGCGCGCGCCGCAGCTCCATCTCGGGCGTAAAGCGCTTGCCGCGCGCACCCTCACGGGTGAAGGCGCGCATGATCTTGTTGATCGTGGCCATGATGGCCTCCTTTCTGGGTGAGTATGGATTGGAGTGTGGTGCCGGGGAACAGGCGAGCCTGGACCGCCCATCGAAGGGCTTTACGTGCTCTAAACTGAGCTACGAACTTTCGTTCGGGAGGATTCGAACCTCCGACAGCGAAGTATCAGCGCCCTTCACCACCGGCATTGACGAACCACGACCCGGGAACCGGCGATTGCTGAGACCCCGGTCGGCAGTACCGGCCGGGAAGTGCTCTACCGTTGAGCTACCGGCGAAAACGAGGCCGGGCGGGAGTCGAACCCGCGTCTCTTGCGAGTAAGGCGATGTAACAGCGATCTTCACCACGGGACGTGGAAGGGGTCGGCGGGGAACAGGTGATGCTGTCTTGCCCTTGCGGACATCGTGGTTCAGACGAAGTAACAGACATCTTCACCACCGCCGCGCCGATGCTTGCGCATCGGCGAATTGGTCCGCTGGGGAACGGGCGATATCGGCTTGAGCAGTGACGCAACACGGCATCCATCCTTGCGGAGAGAAACCGTGCCGGGCCGCGCGCGGATCCCCTCGCGAGGGCCGCATCCCGGTGCGTGCGCCAAAGGCGGGGATCGAACCCGCTTTCACCAGACGAAGTATCCGACATCTTCACCACCAGCGGCGGTCGGACCGCAGCGATGCGGCCGACCGTTTCGTGAATAGTTGATGGCGGCGCTGTCGACGCGCCGCCCGTTGCGAACCCCTCGGAGTTCGCTCTGCCATCGGTATCCGGCTCATCGCCTCGTTCCCTCCGGCAGGCCCCGCGCGCTTGGGCACGCGCGTGTCCGCGCGAGCCCCGGGATCCGGGTCTCCCGTTCCGGCTTGCGCCGGGTAGTTCAGATGAGCCGTGCTGCGGACAACAAAAAACCCTCCGGAGCAGCTGGCTCGGGAGGGTCCACATTGATTGCGGACTGTCGACCTCGCGCTATGCGAGGTCGCTCCCATGAGCCGGGCACAGGCTATCGATCGGCCGGAGGCCGTTCGACAGTTGGCGGAATCTTTCAAATCCGTAGTGCATCATCTGGCTCATGTTTGATCGCGAGCGATGGTGCTCGCGAAGGTTGCGGGAGATACGCCTCGTCGATGTCGATGTCAACAACGGAAATCTAGCGACAGAAAAATTCAGCGTCGCTTGTGCGTCTTCGCTTTGCTCGCAGGCTTGCTGCCGCGCGCAGCGATCCGCGTCAGCGCATCTGCAAACGCGTGTGCAGCGGGGCCGAGCGGCTCGTCGAGCCGGTGCGCGAGATAGGCCTCCATCGCAAGCGCGGCGTTGCGACCAAGTGCGCCGGTCTCGATCCGCACCAAACGGCGTTCGTTCAAGTCGCGCGCCACTTGCCACAGCGGCAGCCGGCCCCAGCCGAGCCCGGCCAGGATCATGGCGTGCTTGGTGTCCTGATTGCTGACCCGGCAAATCTGCGGCGAGAGCACGCCGAAGTTGCGGCCTTCCGACAGCGGCGTCGGGTCCGACAGCACGATCTGCAGATGATCGGCGAGGTCGGCGACGCTCTTGCGGCCACGGCGCGCGAGCGGATGGCTTGCGGAGGCGACGGCGATGATCTGCACGGAGCAGATCGCGTCGAGCGCGAGGCGGGGATCGCGAAAGTCCTCGCCGACGGTGACGGCGAGCGCGCTGCGCCGCTCGGTCAGGGCCGCGATCGGACCTCCCATCGGTTCGACCGCGAGCCGCACGCTGACGGACGGATAGGCCGCGCGCATCTCCGTCAGCGCCGCGCCGACGGCGGCGATCGGGAACAGCGTGTCGACGACGAGTGCGAGTTCCGACTCCACCCCGTCGCCAAGGCCGTGGGCCCGCGCCCGCATCGCATCGACGCGGAGCAGGAGGTCGCGCGCATTGCCGAGCAGCGCCTTGCCTTCGGCGGTCAGCGCCGGGCGATGGCTGGAGCGGTCGAACAGCGCGAGGCCGAGTTCGGCCTCGAGATTGGCGATGGCATGGCTGACCGCGGATTGCACCCGCGCCAGCCTGGTCGCGGCGGCGCGAAAGCTGCCGCTGTCGGCGATGGCGACAAAGACGCGGATCTGATCGAGCGTAAGGTTATCGAGCATGATCTAAGAAATCGATCAAATGGATGCAAAACTTATCACTCCTGTCGATGGCCCGGAAGCGCTATTTGTGGTGGCTTAAGCTTGGGGTGGAGTGCACGCATGACGATCGAGACGGCCGTGGCGCAGCAGAGCGAGGCCAAGCGATGGGCGACGGTCGCCATCGTGATGGGCTGCGGGATCGGCGCCGCATTGCAGGTCGGCAAGGTGCCGATCGCCGCGGCGATGCTGCAGCAAAATCTCGGCATCGACCTCGCTGCGGTCGGAACGGTCGCCGGCATCTTCGCGGTGCTCGGGCTGGTCGGCAGCGTGCCGGCCGGCGTCGTGATTGCCGCGGTCGGTGCCCGCAGGGTGTTGCTGTGCGGCCTTGCGGCCATCACGCTCGGCGCGGTGTCGGGCGCACTCGCGCCGTCACTCGCGGTGTTGCTGGCATCGCGGCTGCTGGAAGGGCTCGGCTTCCTGCTAGTGATGGTGGCAGCGCCCGCATTGCTGGATCGTGTCGTCGATGTCAGCGCGCGCAACGTCACCATGGCGGTGTGGAGCTGCGTGATGCCGTTCGGCATCGCGTTGGCGCTGGTGGCCGGCCCGATGTTCGATGGCTGGCGCGCGATCTGGTGGGCCAGCGCCGGCTTTGCCGCCGTGCTGTTCGTCCTCGCCGGCGTCACCGTACCCGGGGTGGCATCGCGGGCCGGCCCGGCGCGTAGCGGGCTGATGCAGGAAGCCGCCGCGCTGGCGCAGCGGCGCACTCCGGCGCTTCTGATGGTGCTGTTTGCGCTCTACAGCCTGATGTTCTTTGCGCTGTTCAGCTTCCTGCCGATCCTGCTCACCGCGCGGCTCGGAGTCTCCAGCCAGAGCGCCGGCGGGCTCAGTGCGTTGGCGGCGGCGGTCAACGTGGTCGGCAATCTCGCTGCGGGCAATCTGCTGGCGCGCGGTGTCAACCGCAATGTGTTGATTGCAGTGGCGGCATTGGTCATGGGCGCGTCCGCTTTCGGAATCTTCCTGACGGTGCTCGGCGGGTGGGGTGCATTCTGGCTGTGCCTGCTGTTCTCGGCTGTCGGCGGCCTGATCCCGGCGACATTGCTTGCAACCGCGCCCGCGGCGGCGCGTTCGGCGGCGATGGTGCCGGTCATGATGGGGCTGTTGATGACGGGCAGCAATTTCGGCCAGGTGACCGGACCGATCGCGGTCGGCGCCGTCGTCTCGGCCTGGGGTTGGGGCGCGGCCAGCGTCATGGTGGCTGCGGCGGCGATCCTTGCCGGTCTTGCGGCATGGCTGCTCGCGCGCGGCGATCACAACGCCGTAAGCGAGGCCAGGGACCCGGCTTGACGGCGCGGACGCAGAGGGCGAAGGAGTGATCAGTCTCTCACGCCAACGACAACAGGAAAGTTTCATGACACGCGTGCGCTGTATCACCGAAATGGGCATGGGCGTCGACGTTCACGGCCGCGACGCCACCAAGGCCGCCAAGCGGGCGGTGTCGGATGCGATCCGTCATTCCAGCCTCGGCTTCTTCCGCATGCTCGGCAAGACCGCGAACGACATGTTTGTCGACGTCACGATCGCCGTGCCGAATCCGGAAGCGGTCGATACCGAAGCCGTCGCCAAGGAGCTGCCCTATGGCACCAAGACCGTGAAGGCGATCGCGGGCGGGCTCGAGATCCCGTCCGATCTCGGCAACGACCCGATCCTGATCGCGAACGCCGCCGTCATCGTTAGCTTCGACGACGGGAAATGAAAGAGGAGGGGGCGGCGACCGGTATGCGTGCGTTAATCGCCGCCTTTGAAATAGTCCGGCTTGCCGGTGGTCCAGGTCTCGCCCCAATGCTGGCCGCCGCCGTCGACGGTCAGCGTCTCGCCGGTGATGAACTTGCCGGAGGGCGCGGCGAGATAGACGGCGGCTTCCGCGATGTCCCAGGGCGTGCCCGGGCGCATCATCGGGTTGGAGCGCGGATAGGCGGCGCGCGCCGCCTCGCTGTAGACGTTCCAGCCCTCGGTCTCGATCGCGCCGGGCGCGATGCAGTTGATGCGGATGTTCAGCGGCGCCCATTCGACCGCGAGCGCGCGCGACAGGCCGATCACGCCGGAGCGGGCCGCGATCGTGTGCGCGATGCCGTAGAGGCCGTGCGTCGTGACCACGACGACATTGACGATGCTGCCCTGATGTTTGCGGTCGCGCCAGCGTTGTGCCGCGGCCTGCATCATGTACCAGGTGCCGTTGAGGTTGGTGTTGATGACCGCGTTCCAGCCCTTGATCGAGAAATCGATCGCGGCCTGCGGGAACTGGCCGCCGGCGCTGTTGACGAGATGGTCGACGCGGCCATGCGCAGCCCACAATGCATCGAACATCGCATTGACCGCGTCGGCATCCTTGATGTCGGCGACGTGCGTGGATGCCTTGACGCCGCGATGGCCGAGTTGATCGACCAGCGCATCGAGCTTGTCGGCATTGCGTCCCACGACGACGACATGCGCGCCGAGCCGGGCGAACAGCCAGGCGATGGCGCGGCCGATGCCGCCGGCGCCGCCGGACACCACGACCACCTGACCGGCCAGCGCGTCGGCCGCGAACACGGTCGGATGTGTCGCGAGTTCGTCGTCGGAAAGGCCGAGCGTTGCGCTTGTCTGTTGATCGTGCTGTTGATCGTCCATGGCCGGTTGCAGACCTTGCGGCTTTCAATGAGCTCCGTACATTAGCCGTCCAACAACAACCATGCAAAGAATGCCGACATGACCGACCTCACAGCCTTTCCGATCACGAAGCGCTGGCCCGCCCAGCATCCGGATCGCCTGCAACTCTATTCGCTGCCGACGCCGAACGGCGTGAAGGTCTCGATCATGCTCGAGGAGATCGGGCTGCCCTACGAGGTCCATCTCGTCGACTTCAACAAGGACGATCAGAAGACGCCGGAGTTCCTGTCGCTGAACCCGAACGGCAAGATCCCGGCGATCCTCGATCCCAACGGTCCCGGCGGCAAGCCGCTGCCGCTGTTCGAGTCCGGCGCCATCCTGCAATATCTGGCCGAGAAGACCGGCAAGCTATTGCCGGCGGATGCCGCGCGCCGCTACCAGGCGATCCAGTGGGTGCATTTCCAGATGGGCGGCATCGGGCCGATGTTCGGCCAGGTCGGCTTCTTCCACAAATTCGCCGGCAAGGATTATGAGGACAAGCGGCCCTTGCAGCGCTATGTCGCGGAGTCCGCGCGCCTGCTCGGCGTGATGGAGACGCATCTCGCCGGACGGCAATGGTTCATGGACGATGAATACACCGTCGCCGACATCTCGATGCTCGGCTGGGTGCGCAATCTGATCGGCTTCTATGGCGCGCGCGAGCTCGTCGAATTTGATCAATTCAAGAACGTCGCCGCCTGGCTCGAGCGCGGTCTCAAGCGGCCGGCCGTCGAACGCGGGCTGAATATTCCGAAGCGTCCCTGAGCAGGCTACTTCAGCAACTCATAGACGACGGGATTGTCGGCACAGGCGGCAAAGCCGCATTCGAGCAGGGTGGAGATCACGTTCAGCGCCGTCAGCCCGATCACCAGCCACACCGCTCCTTGCGCGAACTTGCCGGGCGCGGTGACTTGCGCTGTGCGGTGATCGAACTGGCGGTCGAACAGCAGCATGGCCGCGAGCAGGACGATCGCCGCGATGAATCCGATCAGCGCCCACGTATAATAATGATAGCCGAGCAGCGCCGAGCCGTAGCCGGCATCGCCGGGCAGGATGTGCAGCAGCACCTGCCGGGTCGAGACCGAGGCGCCGAGGACAGCCGTCAGCAGCGACAAGGCATAATGGCTCGGCCGAGGTCCGAAGCGGATGTTCAGGATCGGTCCGATCGCCAGCAGGGCGAAAAGGATGCGCTGCAACAAACACAGCGGGCAGGGCAGCTCGTGCAGCAGCAGCTGCGCGGCAAAAGCTGCGGCCAGCAGCAGCGCAAGGCCATAAAGCGCGAGTGCATTCAGGGTCACGGCCCGGGTGTCGGTCATCGCTGGCCTCAGAACGACAGAGTGAGGCGGTCGGTGGCGTGGTGCAGCAAGGTCGCGACGCAGGCGACCAGGATCACCGCGAACAAGCCGATCGCCAGGGGACGCGGACCACGCCAGGCCACCAGCATGGCGATGGTGATGGCGAGAAACAGTGCGGTGAATTCCATCCTCAGCCTCCGGGTGCGAGCCGGCCGCAGTCTATGACAGATTCGTGTGTGCCCGCGGCGACGCGAATGGGCATTGTCGCTTGCGCGCGGCTCCGCCAAGATGGCATCACCGATTGAGTTCACTTCCAGCCCGGGGCACCTCATGACCACAGACGCGATCAAGCCCGCCGTCCATCACAAGCACCAGCCCTGGTACAAGATCCTCTACATTCAGGTGTTGATCGCGATTGTCGCGGGCGTCTTGATCGGACATTTCTATCCCGGCCTCGGCAAGCAGTTGAAGCCGCTCGGCGACGGCTTCATCGCGCTGATCAAGATGATGATCGCGCCGGTGATCTTCTGCACCGTGGTGCACGGCATCTCCTCGATGGGCGACCTCAAGCGCGTCGGCCGGGTCGGGCTGAAGGCGCTGATCTATTTCGAGGCGGTGTCGACGGTCGCGCTCGCGGTTGGCCTCTTGATCGGTGAGCTGCTGCAGCCCGGCCGCGGCTTCAACATCGATCCCGCGTCGATCGATCCGAAATCGGTCTCCACTTACGTCACCCAGGCGAAGGAGCAGGGCATCGTCGCCCATCTGATGGCGATCATCCCCGACTCGTTCTTCGGCGCGCTCGCGCGCGGCGACCTCTTGCAGGTGCTATTGATCTCGATCCTGTCGGGGTTTGCCATCGCCTTGATGGGCAAGCCCGGCGAGCCGATCGCCGAGGCGATCGACAAGGCATCGAAGATGTTCTTCGGCATCATCCGCATGATCGTCCGTGTCGCGCCGCTCGGCGCGTTCGGCGCGATGGCCTTCACGGTCGGTGCCTACGGCCTCGGCTCGCTGGTGAACCTGGCGGCGCTGATCGCCACCTTCTACCTGACCAGCATCCTGTTCGTGCTGATCGTGCTGGGCGCGATCGCGCGGCTGGCGGGCTTTTCCATCATCCGCTTCATCGCCTACATCAAGGACGAGCTCCTGATCGTGCTCGGCACCTCGTCGTCGGAGACGGTGCTGCCGCAGATGATCCAGAAGATGGAGCATCTCGGCGCCTCGCGCTCGGTGGTCGGCCTCGTGGTGCCGACCGGCTACAGCTTCAATCTCGACGGCACCAACATCTACATGACGCTGGCGACGCTGTTCCTGGCGCAGGCCACCAACACGCATCTGACGATCTGGCAGGAGCTCGGCATTCTCGGCATCGCCATGATCACCTCGAAGGGCGCCTCCGGCGTCACCGGCGCCGGCTTCATCACGCTCGCCGCGACGCTGTCGATCGTGCCCGATATTCCGATCCAGTCGATCGCGATCCTGGTCGGCATCGACAAGTTCATGAGCGAGTGCCGCGCGCTGACCAACTTGATCGGCAACGGCGTCGCCTGCGTCGTGATCAGCCTCTCCGAAGGCGAGCTCGACAAGGACGCGCTGCACGAGACCATGGCGCATCCGCTCGAGCTCGGCGAGGCGCTGGAGCCGGGCGGGACCGGGTAGGGTAGGATGACGTCGTGGGGCCGTCGCAGGGGGCGCTGCCAAAATATCGAAAACAACCCCATGCAAAGGAGCCGGCGGCGGCCAGTGTTCGGCCAGGCAACTTGACATGTCGGGCAATTCAGGGGTATTTTCTAATATTCAGAAATTGCGCCGATGTTCCTTCGCCCCGCCGCGCCCACATCGCGGGCGGGAGAGGGAACGCGCCTTATCCCGATTTTCGGGAAGCCAAGGTCGAAGTTGAGGGTAGACCGGACCTGACTGCCAATGGCGAGAACCGGCGCTTTTGACGCGGAATCGGCATGGCACGGCCGCATCCGCCTGTTAGCTTCCACTCGCGGTCAGTCAATCGGAATCATCACGGATCGCCGCATTTGCCCGACAGCCTGAGAAAGGTGTCCCTTTCCGTGCATGTCCTCAATGAGAATAATTTCGCCGACGCCAATGATGCGTGTCTCACCGTCGCTCGCTGTTATCTGATTGGGTGCATCAAGATTGATGACGTATTGCCGTCGCGTAGCAGGGTGCCAGTCGAAGAACCAATCGGCCGGGGTTGTCCGAAAATAAATCCCAGTAGCGGGTAGCCGTCCCGAAGTTGAGCCGTCCGGGCCATGTTCTGTCATCTCTAAGTCGATGTCTCGGAAGTGCGATTCTCCATCTTCGTCAGCATAGAGGTTATGGATACGCATGGCCGTGCTCCTTGTGACGTGCGAGGTTGCGAAACTTTCCGCCACAGAGCGTCGGTGGGCAAGGGCCGCTTCTGGGCCCCTAGCGGAAGGTCTCGGCACGTCAACTCTTTGGCCTTGAGCGGACGTGGCCGAGTCCGGCCGCGATAGCCTGTTTTGCCTCGACTCGGACGTCAGCACCTATGCAATCCCAATCATCGGCTGATAGAGTTCCGCTCCTTGCTCCTTTCGAGAGAGACGCGCATGGCACGGCTTCTTCTATCGATTGCTGCATTGTTAGTGGGATTGTCCGACGCAGCGTTCGGGCAGACATCCGCCGAGATCGCGCCTGGTGGAAAGCTGCGGGTTGGCATGATTGCCATTACGGTGCTCGGAGGCGTGGCCGAACCCGTCGCGAGGTTCGTCGGACAGAAGCTGGGCGCGGCTGTTGAACCGGTGATGTATCCGAACCCGGAATCTTACCTACAAAGTTTCGGCAAGAGTGAATGGGACATCGCCATCGGGCCACGCGTCCTTGCCCCGGCTGACAAGGCGGATTCAACGGCGAACCTTTGGGCCATAAGTCTCGTCTACGTGGCCGCGCCCGGAATAGAGTTTCCCGACATCGCCTCCGTGGACAAGGCAGGTGTGAAGATTGGCACTATCCTCGGTGCTCCCTCCGACCGTGTGCTGACGCGGGAGATCAAGGCCGCCGAGATCGTCCGTATCCCGTTGAGCCCGACCATTGCGGCTGACGCGGCCGACTTCCTGCGCTCCGGCAAAGCAAACGTCTTTGGCGCGGACTCCGGCGTCGGCTATCCTGCCGCCGAGTTGCTGACCGGTGCCAAGATCGTGCCGGGCGCCTTTGGGACGGTTCTCGTGGCGGCTGCGCTGCCGAAAGGCCGCTCTCCCGCTGCGCAGGCTCTACTCGCGACACTGGTCGACGAAGCAAGACAGACCGGCGTAGTGCAGAAAGCCATCGACGCGAAGAACCTCAAGGGCGTGAACGTCGTCACAAAATAGCAGGACACGAACGAAGGCCCGGTCAAGGCCGCCGGTCACCAAATCGCAGGTTGTGAAAGCAAGTCGCAGGTTGCCAAAGATAGTCTGCGTCCGCGCAGGTTCAACCGTTTTGGGAGATTTCCGTGCGAATGAATGCGTTCTGCAAACTACTTGGTGCAGCGTCAGCGTGTCTGTTCGTCTCATCAGCCGCCTTGGCCGAGGAACAAGAATTCGCTGGCAATTACCAACTAATCAGCGCCACGCGAAAAATTCTCGATACCGGACAGATCGAGGACACCTTTGGCAAGAAGCCAAAGGGGTTGGCCATGTATGGGAAGGATGGTCATTTCGTCATTCTTATCACCTATGACGGCCGGCCCAAGCCTGAATCGATTGATAAGATGACTGATCAGCAACGCGCCGATCTTCATCGGATGATGACGGCCTACGGCGGTACTTACACCTACGACGGTAGCAAGGTTGTGCATCATCTCGATCTCGCGTGGAACGAAGTTTGGGCCGGTACGACGAACATCCGAGACGTACAACGCGATGGAGATCGGATTATCTACGTCGCCCGCCCGGCACCCTTTGCAAGCGACGGCAAGATCAGCGTCGTGACTTTGGTTTGGGAAAAAATGAAATAGCCGCACCGAGTGTTTGAATAGCCAAGCTATTGCTGCGATGCATGAGTCCGCGTCTGGCCCATCGCGACATTTTGCGCTGGCGCACAATTCCGGCCGCTATAGGGTCAAAGCGGACATTGCCTTCGCAACACATCGCTAGGTTTGGGTACACGGTCTTCCGATGCGCCAGCACGGACGTTTGAGGCGGTGACGAGTTCTCCAACCGGCGAGGGTTCGATCGTGCCGATGCCTGACAACCGGCCCTCAATCTAATCCAGGTCCTCAAGCATCAAATTGCCATCGACCCTAGCGGGCCCGTGGATCATAGTTCGAGCCTGTCGACGAGTTTGGTGAAGAAATGCTCCTGGATATAGGTCTTCGCGGTGGGGCCCTCGCTTTGCTGGTGCTGCTCGCGCTCGACGCCCTGCTGCAGTTGCGCAACAGTCGGCTCGGCCGCATAACTCTTGTTTTCGACCTGTGCGGAATTGCGTTTCTCATTGAGACGGCTCCGCAATTTCGCGACAGCCAGGCAGTGTGGATCCTCTTCCTGCGGCTGGCGAGCAACATGGCGGCGGCTGTCTTCGTTCTCTGGAGCGAGGAGGTATTCGACGACACGGCGAGGCCACCATGGATTGGCTGGACCGCGGTGGGTGTGATGGCCTTGCTTGCCGTCTGGTCCGTGGTCACGGACTCCTCATGGGCCTGGCTCGCGACCCATGTCTCCGCTGTGATGCTTGTGGTGATCGCGATCGGTCGCGTTCTGCTGGGCCGGGCCAACGACCTGGTCGAGATGCGCCGCCGGGATCGGGTCGTGTTCGCATGGGGTTTGGGTCTCGCGATCGTGGGCTGCACGCTGATTGGGTCAAGCAATCTCGCGATGACACCCGCGCTTCCCGGTGTGCTGGGCATCGCGCTTGCTGCCGCCTTGTTCCGCTTGCACAGGGCAAGCCCGGTCTCCGCGGTCGCCGCAGCGCCACCGGCATCGGAACCGGCCCCATCAATATCTGAAATGACCGAGGCGGAAGCGGCCCTCTATCGGCGTTTGCAGACAGTGATGGAGGTGGAGCGGGCCTACCGTGACGGCAGCATGACCATCGGCAGCCTGGCCAAGCGGCTCGACGCGCCGGAATACCGCGTGCGCCAGCTCATCAATCAGCGGCTCGGCTACGGCAACTTCGCCCGCTTCGTCAACTCCTACCGGCTGGCGGAAGCGCGCTCGGCCCTGGCCGATGCCGGCCAGGCGCGTGTCCCGATCCTGACGATTGCACTGGATGCCGGCTTCGAGTCGATCGGCCCGTTCAATCGGGCGTTCAAGGCGGTGACCGGGGAAACGCCGAGCACATTCCGCAAACGGACCCTGGCCGGGCGGGTGTGACGCACCGATTGTCGCAAACGGCCAAGCTTTGCGGGTTTCGGCGACCCAAAGTGCGAGTTTCGGCGCGACCGGCTCGGACTTGGCCACCATGTTCGGCGTCCAGCATTGGAGACGCACATGGTACCGCCCGTTCGACCGACCACCCACAGACTCCTCTATATCGACAACCTGCGCTGGTCGGCGATCAGCATGGTGGTGGTCATGCATGCCGCCGTCACCTACTCGCCGTTTGGAAGCTGGTACTATCGCGAACATCCACCGTTGGGCCTGGGCAGCCGGGTGGCCTTTGCGGCCTATCAGGCGCTTCAGCACGCAGTCTCGATGGGGCTGCTGTTCGGCATCGCCGGATACTTTGCCGCCGGCATGGTCGCTCGCCGCGGCGTCGTCGGCTTCTTGAAGGAACGGCTGTATCGGCTCGGCGTACCCCTGCTTCTTTATATCGGGCTTATCGGACCGCTGACAGAGTACTACGTGGCGGGATCATGGTGGTCGCAGCCGCGCCGGAGTTTCACTGAGGACTGGTTGCACCACGTCTCCAACGGCCAGCTTCTTGACGGCTCCGGCCCGCTCTGGTTCTGCCTTGTGCTGTTGCTGTTTTCCGGCTGCTTTGCGCTGCTTTGCAGATTCCGGCCGATCGGCCAGCCCTCCGCCCGGCCGGTACCGAGCCTCGCCGCCGTGCTCGGCTTTGTCCTGGCGATGAGCGTCGTGACGTTCGCGGTGGGGCTGCTGGTGCCGGAAGGCCGCACCATCCTCAACATCGCCATTCACGACGCGCCGCAGTACCCCTTCATGTTCGCCGCTGGGGTTGCGGCGTGGCGGGGCGATTGGCTGCGACAGATTTCGAGCGGCGCAGGACGGCGCTGGCTGGTCTGCGGACTGGTGGGGAGCATCGCGCTGTGGGCCGCGATCGTCGTCTTCGGGGGAGCCCTCGAAGGTCGGTTGGCCGACTATGGCGGCGGTTGGCATTGGCAGGCGGCAGGCATGGACTTTTGGCGGTCGGCGACGTGCGCCTCGCTCAGCCTGGGCTTGGTGGTGCTGTATCGTGATCTGTTCGACTGGCAGGGGCCGGTGACGGGGTTCCTCAGCCGGAATGCCTTCGGCGTTTACGTTCTGCACGCCCCTGTGCTCATCGCGGTGACCCGCGTCATGCACGATTGGTCCGTTGCCCCGCAATGGAAGTTCCTGTTGGCAAGCCTGGTCGGCGTGGTCGCCAGCTTTCTGGTGGTCGGATTGCTGGCTCGGCGCGTTCCGGGGCTGCGCGCAGTGCTGTAACGTTGGAGCGCCCGGCCTATAAGCTGCCCATGGCCGCGCTTGGCATGAGGCGCGTTCGGTCTGCGTGGGGGGCGCCCGGCGGCTCGGCCGTTCAGCTCATAGCGGAGCATTCGTTGTGTGGTATTAAGGCATGATCCGGGTCATCATAAATGCCCCCGATGGCTCGCCGATGGATATTGCCGATCCCTAGTGAAGGCGAAGGGCCGGGATGCGCGTAACCGATCTAATGAAGAGAGGGGTGGTGTTCGTCGGCCATGCTGGTCTTGACGGCAAATTTATTGCCGACGGGACTGGCTTCGTCGTGCTCATGGAGGCGCATGGTTTTGCGTTTCCCTATATCGTGACCGCGAAGCATGTGATTGACCAAGCTGCTGGGTACGATGAAGCACGCCGAAGAGAAATTCTGATCAGATTTAACAGGAAGGGAGGCGGTGTCGATTATCGAAAGACAGCCTTTGTCTCTTGGCATACGCATCCCGATCACGTTGAGACCGGTAGGAAGCAGAAATATATCGACGTCGCGGCATTCCCGCTTGTGAATTACGACACTTGGGAAGACCCAAAGATCGACGCCTATGATTTCATTATCATTCTAGAAGCTGACGTATGCACCGATGATATCATCAAGCAATACGCGATAGGTCATGGAGACGAAGTTGTAATCCCTGGTCTCTTTCATTCGTACTTGGGAGAGCAACGAAACATTCCAATCCTTCGGACAGGCAATATCGCGGCAATGCGTGATGAACCTTTCCCGAGTGATCGCGGACCGATGGACGGCTACCTCGTAGAAATGCGGTCCGTTGGAGGGATCAGCGGTTCGCCAGTCCTTACTCACATGGCCATCCGGCCTGAAAAGATCGACGCTGGGAGCGATATCGCGGCCCTGCTCGAAAAGTCGAAGAAGACCCACTTCCTCTTAGGGCTGATTCACGGGCACTACACAATCAATTCTAGAGATGATTGGGTCTTCAAGACAGAACAGGAAGTCGGCGACATCAACGCCGGTATCGCCCTTGTCGTCCCGGCATCGAAAATCATGGAGACAATTTGCCAGCCATCCGCTTTCGTAAGGGCGCAGGAACTGGCAAGGCAAGCTCAAGAACATGATGACGCGATCTCTCGCATGTTGAAGCGCGTCAACGGCGCGCTGAAAGAGTGACCGACAAAGGAAGCCCGCTGCGGAGCGGGCTCTGTCGATCTGCAAAAATTTGCTCAAGATTAGGGCCAGCAGCGGGGGCGTGGATGAGCGAGACTCCGCTATCGATCAGAATTTGCCGCGCGAGGCGCTATCGTATAGTTCCATAGCGGACACACCTCATCTGTAGACAAAGCAAGCGCGGCCAATTGTGCTTTCGTAACTTTCCTGCCTTTTCTGTAGATGGCCTGGTCCAGTCGCGCCTCAACTGTGAGCCCCGCTTGCGTGGTAGTCCCTCTGATGAACGCGAGCATTGCGTCCAAGCTGCGCAATGGTTGGCCTGCCCAGTTCATGCTGATGTGACTGAACAACCGGTATTCTATTGGATTCCACCTGGAACACCCCGTTGGATAGTGACTTATGGTGACGGTCAAACCCATGACGTCGCATAGCCTATCCTGAAGATCCTTTTTCCAGCTGCGGTGGTTGTAACCGTTGCCTCCGCCTCCATCCGCAAGGATCAGAACGCGATTGGCCTGGCCGTATGCAAGCTGGCCATAGTTCTGCCACCACTGCTCTAAGCAGCTGACAGCAAACTCCGATGTGTTCCCAGAAATTCCGACCGTAACGTAGCCGGCATTCTTGGCTAGGTCGTAAATGCCGAACGGGACGGCGACGCATTTCGCATAGCCCGCAAAATGAGCATCAACCTGGATCGGCTCGCGGCGCCAATTTTTTCCTTCGCGTCGATAATTTCCGATCAGCTCCTTTTTCTTGGTATCAATGCTGATGACCGGCAATCCCTCACGAAGGAATTTTTCCTTCAGCTCGGCGATATATTTAAACTGCTGGTCACGATCTGGGTGTGCTGCTCCAACCCGTTGCTTCTGAGCAACCTGTAGTGAGTACCCCATCTTGCGCAACAAGCGCGCAACGGTATGGGTGCATGCCTTATGGCCTTGCTCGTCGAGACGTTTGCTTAGATTGCGGAGGCTGCTGCGTACCCACTTCTGGCGCCCCATTGGATCTCCTGCAGCTTCTTCGCAGAGCATACTTTGAAGAGCGGCCTCGATACCTGGATCCTTGATTTCGATAGGCTTTCTTCTTGTTAGTTTCAGCCTGTAACCCAGCCTACGCATCAAGACAGAGATGGTTTTGGGTTCAACGTAAACGCCGCGATCCTCAAGTCGCCTGCGCAGCATTCCAAGGCTGGTCCGCACGCATTTTTTGCGACCAGTCGGATTGCGGACAGCTTCCTCTCTCAATAGCACTTCGAGCTCAGAAGCTACTTTGAGGTCTTTTGTACCGCTTTCGCGAGGTCGCCTGGGCTGAAGGTGCGAGACTGGAAGAAGGCTGCCGGCCGACATGCCTTCGGTCTGCTCAAGTATGCGGGCTCGACGCGAGATGGTTTGCGACGCGAGGCCGGTGATACCTGCCAACACCGATACGCCACCGCGACCGATGACCTCAGCTTCTGTAGCCGCCCATAGAGACCATTGTTGTCGATTCAAATAGGGACTGAGAAGCTGCCACCGTCTTACAACTTCTGCCTTGTTTTTCATGATCGATACTCCGCCGCGGCCCGCCAATCCTTGTAAGTGGTCCCTCAATGAAGACTTGCCCCAGATGTTCTCTCAAACAAGAGGGCACGTCCGCTTCGGGGTCAAACTCGACAAATCTCAAGGTGAGCATGATGCGTCCGCTTTCGGGCACATCGCGACCGCTCCCGTCGGCACGGGCTCATTGATGCTCACTGCCGAGCCGTGATTCAAATCTTGAATCGAAGGGGCCGGATCATGCGCTGCGGAATCTCCGACGAGGGATGACCCCCCCATCAGGCCGATGCTGCCAGGCAGGCCGCGCGGCGTACCACCGGGTGAATGATCGTCGCGCCCTCAGAGCGGCATCAATCCGGGACGCCGGCCGCCTTGAGGGTTTCGCGATAGGTCGCGGACATCGCTTCCACCGGGAACGGAATCCGCGACAGGAAGCCGGAGATCGTGAACGCCGGATCGACCTTGAGCAACTCGCGCGCGATCTGGGTCGCGCGCTCGTTCTCGCCGGTCTTGACCAGCGCCACGATCAGCACGCGCAGCGCCACCGCGAAGCGGCGGTTCTGTGCCAGTGCCTTGTCGGCCCACATCACCGCCTCAGTAAAGTTCTGGTCGAGCACCGCGCAGATCGCCAGTGCCGCGGAGGCGAACCAGCCGCGTGGGTCGCGCGGGTTGAGCCGCTGCGCGCGCTCGATCATGGCACGGCCCGCTTTCTGGTTGCCGCGCATCGCCTCGACCCAGCCGCCGAGCACCAGCGCCATCGCCGAGTTCGGGTTGATCGCAAGCGAACGCTCGAACAATTCGCGCGCCGGTTCGATCTCGTCGGCCATGTTCCAGATCGCGAACGCCGCCATCCACAGCACCTGCGGATCACCGGGCGTGAGCTCCACCGCGCGCCAGGCCTGCGCGACCGCACGCTCCAGGTAGGAGTCATCAGGTTTCAGCCAGCCCTGGACATGGCGCATCGCGTGGCAATAGGCCGATGCAGCAAGCGCCGGCGCGTAATTCGGATCGAGCGTCAACGCCTGGTCGAGGCAGTCGAGCGCGGCTTCCATGCTCTCGGGCGTGAACTCGTAGCGCAGACTGTAGGCGCGCAGCAGCAGATCGTAGGCGTCGAGCTTGTCGGGCGGCGCTGCGCGCACCCGCTCGGCCTCTGCGACCAGCATCGTCGGCTCGATCGCGCCGACCACATTCTCGGTGATGCGGTCCTGCAGGTCGAACACGTCGGTCGCTGCGCCGTCGAACCGGTCGGCCCACAGATGCGCGCCGTTGGTCGCGTCGATCAGCTGTCCGGTGATGCGCAGGCGGTCGCCGCCGCGGCGGACGCTGCCCTCGAGCACATAGCCGACGCCGAGCTCGCGCCCGACCTGGCGGATATCGACCGCCTTGCCCTTGTAGGTGAAGGCGGAGTTGCGCGCGATTACGGTGAGGCGGCTGCAACGTGCCAGCGCGGTGGTGATGTCCTCGGCGATCCCGTCGGCGAAGTAGTCCTGCTCGGGATCGCCGCTCATATTGGTGAAGGGCAGCACCGCGATCGACGGGCCCTCGCTC
This sequence comes from Bradyrhizobium sp. NAS96.2, assembly GCF_001908235.1. GTDB lineage: Bacteria > Pseudomonadota > Alphaproteobacteria > Rhizobiales > Xanthobacteraceae > Bradyrhizobium. Next base: position 22,681 of record NZ_LGHK01000068.1, on the reverse strand, counting down.
GGCCGCGGCGGGGTGGCGTTATCGGCAACCGGACGAGCGGGTACGGTGTCCTCCCTGACATCGCCGACGAAGCGGAGGCCTTTGCGGGGCAGGGTGCGGATCAGCAGCTGCTGCTCGCCATTGTCGCCGATCGCGGTCCGCGCGGCGTTGACCCGGCTGCTCAGCGTCGCCTCCGAGACGATCCGGCCGTGCCAGACGGCGGCCAGCACCTCGTCGCGGCTGACGACGCGGTCGCGGGCGCGGATCAGGAATTCGAGGAGGTCGAAGACCTGCGGCTCGACGGCCACCAGGGCGTCGCCGCGGCGCAGCTCCCGGCGCTCGGAGTCGAGGGTCAAGTCGTTGAAATGGTAGGTCAAATCGAAGAGTCCGGCGGCCGGCGGCTGAGTCCGCGGCGGAACCTAGCACAGGCGGGGCGGAGCCAAAATCACGACGGTCTGAAGGACAAATCCACGCCCTCTCAAAGCGGACGGGGTCGGTCTCTGCAATATTGATTTCGACACCAGAGTTAAGGAGATCGCCATGTCCCAATCGATCAATCAGCACCGCCGCCGCTTCCTCGGCATCGCCGGCGGGATCCTCGCCGCTTCCAGGCTCGGCTTCATTGGATCGGCTCACGCTCAATCCAAGGCGGCGCTGCCCGTGGTCAAGGCTGGTGGCCACACCACGATCGGTCCGGTCAAGCAGATCAATGCCGGCGTGCTCGATACCGGATATGTCGAAATGGGACCGGCCTCGGGTCCCGCCGTCATCCTGCTGCACGGCTGGCCCTATGACATCCACAGCTATGCCGACGTCGCGCCGGCGCTGGCGGAGGCCGGTTATCGTGTGATCGTGCCGCATCTGCGCGGCTACGGCACCACGCGTTTCCTTTCCAGCGACACCAAGCGCAGCGGCCAGCCGGTTGCGGTCGCCGCCGATATCATTGCCTTGATGGATGCGCTGAAGATCGAGAAGGCCGTGCTCGGCGGCTATGATTGGGGCGCGCGCACCGCCAACATCATGGCGGTGCTCTGGCCGGAGCGCTGCAAGGCGATGGTGTCGGTCAGCGGCTACCTGATCGGCAGCCAGGCGGCCGGCAAGGTGCCGCTGCCGCCGAAGGCCGAACTGCAATGGTGGTACCAGTTCTATTTCGCGACCGAGCGCGGCCGCGAGGGCTATGCCAAGAATCGGCACGACTTCAACAAGCTGATCTGGCAGCTCGCCTCGCCGCAGTGGAAGTTCGACGACGCCACCTACGGCCGCAGCGCGGCCGCGTTCGAGAACCCCGACCATGTCGATATCGTGATCCACAATTACCGCTGGCGGCTCGGTCTCGCCGAAGGCGAGGCGAAGTACGACGCGTTCGAGAAGACGCTGGCGCAGGCGCCCGTGATTGCGATCCCGACCATCACGATGGAGGGCGACGCCAATGGCGCGCCGCATCCGGAGCCGGCGGCCTATGCCAAGAAGTTTTCCGGGCATTATGAGCATCGCCAGCTGACCGGCGGCATCGGCCATAATCTGCCGCAGGAAGCGCCGCAGGCGTTCGTCCAGGCCATCATCGACGTCAGCAAGGTCTAGCGCGTTTTCGAGCGAAGTGGATACCGGTTCGCGTGAAGAAAACGCGTCAAAGAAGAATCGAGAGCGGACTACCGATCATGAATCAAGTTTTGAAATGGGCAGCTGCCGCGATTGCGGCAGCCTGCATCAGCGCCTCATTGCCGTTTGCCGTCGGGCGTGCCGATGACAATGCACTGGCATCGCCGATCTTCGGCGTGACAATTCCGGGCGGCTATCGCGACTGGAAGCTGATCGCGGTCGGCGAGGAGACCGGGCTCGACGAACTGCGCAGCGTGCTCGGCAACGCGACCGCCGTGAAAGCCTATCAAGACGGCGCCGCGCGCTTCCCCGACGGCACCGTGCTGGTCAAGCTCGCCTGGAAGCGCAAGCCGGTTGCAGGCCTCAACGGCGCCTTCATCACGGGACCGGCGACCACGGTCCAGGTCATGGTCAAGGACAGCGCCAAATATGCCGCGACCGGCGGCTGGGGCTTTGGCCGCTTCATCGACGGCAAGCCGGTCGATGCCGCCCAGCACGAGACGTGTTTCGCCTGCCACGAGGCCCACGCCAGCGATCACGATTTCGTCTTCACGCACTACGCGCGCTGAACGCCGGCAATATCGGTGTGGAGACCTGATAGCTCCGATCTGGCGCTGTGATGGCAGCAGGGCTAGTTTCCCCGCTGCAATCGCATGCGGGGAACGGCTTTGACCATCACCATCTACGGCATCAAGAACTGCGACACCATGAAGAAGGCGCGCAGCTGGCTCGACGATCACGGCGTCGCCTACGACTTCCACGACTACAAGACCGCCGGGATCGCCAAGGACAAGCTCAAGCAGTGGAGCGAGGAGGTCGGCTGGGAGACGCTGCTCAACCGCGCCGGCACCACCTTCAAGAAGCTGCCCGATGCCGACAAGGAAGGCTTGAACGAGCGCAAGGCGCTGGCGCTGATGGCCGAGCAGCCGTCGATGATCAAGCGCCCGGTGCTCGATCTCGGACCGAAGCGCGTCGTCGGCTTCAAGCCGGACATCTATGCCAAGGAAGTGCCGGCCAAGGCGCGCAAGAAGGGCTGACGCGTTCGGCGCGAGCTAGGGCGTACTCATAAGCGCCAGCGGTCCGATGTCCGCTGCGCAGAATAAGCTGATATCGCGATCCCCGTTGAAATCGGTCGAAAATGACCCATAGCGGCTGCTTGATTTAAAGACCAGTTGGTCTATATTTCTTTGATGAGCAACCGAACCTCTGTGCCGTTGCCCCGCGGTCGCCCGCGGAGTTTCGATGAGGACGCTGCCGTCGAACGGGCGATGGGCGTGTTCTGGTCGCGCGGCTATCATGCCACGGCGCTGCCAGACCTTCTTCGTGCGACGAAGCTCTCGCGTGGCAGCCTTTACGCTGCTTTCGGCGACAAGCATTCGCTCTTCCTGCGCGCGCTCGATCGTTACATCGATGACGCCGTGACACGGTTGAATATCGAGCTTGACCCTCGCAAGGACCCGGTAGATGGCCTGCGGGCCTACCTTGCTGGATATGTTCACCGCACGAGCGGTGCTCATGGTCGACGCGGATGTCTGGTGATCGCAACAGCCATGGAACTGGCCGGGCGTGACGCTGACGTTAATCGTCGCATCGCGAGCTTCTTCAAAGTCATGGAGGCGCGGGTGGCGGATGCGCTTTCCCGTGCGAAGGCAGCGGGCAAGTTAGCCGATGGTGTCGACCCTGCAAATGCTGCCCGCATTCTCGTCTGTTTCGTTGAGGGGCTGCGAGTCATCAGCAAAACGGCGTCCACGGGAGCCATAACGCACGCCGCCGCCGACGCTCTGCTCGATCGTTTCATCAGGTAACCAAGTCCAGGGCCGGTTCTCACAATCGGCTCGCCGATATCTGGACCGATCGGTCGTTAAAGGAGAATACGATGTCTGCGATCCAGATGGTTTGCGCGGTGGCCGTTCCCTTGCTCTGGGGTTATCAGTTCGTGATCATCAAAATGGGCATTACGGAGTTTCCGCCGTTCTTTTTCCTGGCGCTGCGTTTCTTGGCCACTGCGCTTCTGCTTATTCCATTGGTCAAAAAGCCCACGCGTGAACAGTTGCGTCCTATCGCAGCTATCTCGTTTTTTCTCGGTGGGTTGAACTTCGGGCTCTTCTACGTGGGTCTTGGGCTCGGCTCGGGAAGCATGACGGCTGTTGCATATTTACTCTCCACGCCCTTCACGGTCCTGTTGGCCTGGCCGTTGCTGGCGGAGAGGCCGTCTCTCACCACTCTCTTCGGGGTGGTGCTTGCATTCGCCGGCGTCTTTGTGTTGAGAGCTGAGCCCGGCCTGTCGGCAAACGGGTTGCCACTGCTGCTGGTGGTCGGAGCTGCTTTCGCATTCGCGGTATCCAACGTCCTGACGAAACGCTACGGTCCTTTTGACCCCTTGATGTTGATGGGGTGGTCGTCGCTGTTCACGGTGCCGCAGGTAATGTTGATGTCGTTGCTCCTTGAATATGGACAACTGGCGAGCCTCGTTGCTGCGGATGAACGTGGCTGGCTGGCACTCGCCTACACAATTTTCATCGGAGGAATTGTCGGATTTGGCCTTTGGTTCTGGCTGATCGCTCGCTGCTCTATGGGGCGCGTCGCCCCCTTCGGTCTGCTCCTGCCGGTGTTCGCCTTGATGTCGAGCGCACTGTTCCTTGGCGAGCCGATGACTCCGAAGTTGATTGTTGGTGCGCTGCTGGCGATCTCCGGTGTTGCCTTGACACAGTTTAGACCGACCGCTCGAACGGTTTGAACGCGAAGGTTGCGTCGTGGTGAATTTCCGCTCCTGGGCCCAAAGCCGACATGCGGCGGTCACCCGGCGATGTCCGGCTTTAGGGGGTAGAGCCGACATGGCAGATATATAAGTGCGCGCCCTAGATCAGCTCGACCGGATCCTGGCTCGCCGGGTGATCGGCCGGGACGAACCTGCGATCGATCACCGCGCGGACGGTGACAGCCGGGACGGCCCTGGCCTTCACGCCCATCAGATTATGCAGCCGGAAGCCGCCCTCGATGCTGATCGCCTTGTAGGAGCCGACGATGTGCTCGACGGCATCGCCGCGTCCGAACGGCAGCAGCAGCCGCTCATAGGACACGTCCTTGCCGTCGGCGTCGGTGACCTCCGCGACCGTGTAGGTCGGACGCTTGCGCACGAGGCAGGCGCGATACGACAGGATGACGCCGGCGTAGCGCTCCGGGCCGATCGCTTCATCGAGGTAACGGTTGGTGCGCAGCCGCGGGTCGACATGCTCGTTGCCGTAAGCCGTGGTCAGCCGCGCGCCTTCCTGCGTGATCAGGAAGCGCGCATCTTCGCCGCTGCCTTCGACGTCAAAGCCCATCATGTCGGCGCGCTCGTCGGCGCTGCCTTCGGTGTGGAAATCGCACAGCAGAGGAAGCGCGCCAGGCGTGCGCAGCGCGCGCAGCCAGGCGTTCAGCAGCACCCGCTGCGTGATCGATTTGACCACCGATGGATCGGCACTCTGGAACGGCATCGGCTAGCCGAAGTGCGGGATGGTTTGGCCGCGGGCATAAAGCCGCAGCCACGTGTTCAGGACATCACGGCGCCGGATCGATTTGACGACCGAGGAATTGGCGTTTTCGAAATGCAAGGCTCTAGCCGTTCATCATGCAATGGTCGGGAGTTTCGGCGAGAGGCGGAAATATTCTATGAAAGGGAATGTCCGGAGCAAAACAGCCTTAATGGCGACTTTCCGAGGCGCAAAGCGCGTTCAAATACCATTCGACTAAGGATCAACCGGAACCGGTCGTTCCGATACTGCACCGCACAGCTTTCCACCTTGCGTAACCGCCGCAGATGACGGCATATTCCGGCCCGGAGGCGACAGGCCCCCGGACGGTTTCCAAGACGTACGGACAACCTGTCGAACATGAAAAAAGCTGGCCACGCGGGCGAGGGGCTTCGCGGCGATGGCGTATGGGGGAATCTATTTGGCCGATGAGTTCATCCTCGAAACCAGCGGATTGACCAAGGAATTCGCGGGTTTCTTCGCCGTTCGCGACGTCGCGCTCAAGGTGCGTCGCGGCAGTATCCATGCGTTGATCGGCCCGAACGGCGCCGGCAAGACCACCTGTTTCAATCTGCTGACCAAATTCCTGAAGCCGACCGGCGGGCAGATTCGCTACAAGGGCCAGGACATCACCGCGATGCCGCCGGCCGACGTGGCGCGGCTCGGGCTGGTCCGCTCGTTCCAGATTTCGGCGGTATTTCCGCATCTGACCGCGCTCGAGAACGTTCGCGTCGCGTTGCAGCGCCAGCACGGTTCGTCATTCGATTTCTGGCGTTCGAAAAGCGTGCTCGACCGCTTCAATCCGCGCGCCCATGAACTTCTCAACGACGTCGGCTTGAGCGAATTCGCCAACACGCCGGCGGTCGAGATGCCCTACGGCCGCAAGCGCGCACTTGAAATTGCAACGACGCTCGCGCTCGACCCCGAAATGATGCTGCTCGACGAACCGATGGCCGGCATGGGCCACGAGGACATCGACAAGATCGCGGCCCTGATCAAGCGAATCTCGGCCAAATACACCATCCTGATGGTCGAACATAACCTCTCGGTGGTGGCCAACCTCTCCGACATCATCACCGTGCTGACGCGCGGGCAGGTGCTGGCGGAGGGCAATTACGCCGACCTCTCCAAGGACGAGCGCGTGAAGGAAGCCTATCTGGGAGCGGGTCATGGCTGAGGCAAAACTGGCGGAGAGGCCCGTGGCTGCGGCCGGCGCCGAGGTGTTGACGGTCAACGATCTGCAGGCCTGGTACGGCGAATCGCACATCCTTCACGGCATCAATTTCAACGTGAAGGCCGGCGAGGTGGTGACGCTGCTCGGCCGCAACGGCGCCGGCAAGACCACGACGCTGAAGTCGATCATGGGCGTGATCGGCAAGCGCTCCGGCTCGATCCGTTTCGACAACAAGGAGATCATCCGCGCCACCTCTGACCGCATCGCGCGGCTCGGCATCGCATTCTGTCCCGAGGAGCGCGGCATCTTCTCCAGTCTCGACGTGCGCGAGAACCTGATGCTGCCGCCGGTGGTGCGTCCGGGCGGCCTGCCGCTCGACCAGATCTTCACGCTGTTTCCGAACCTGAAGGAACGTCTCACCAGCCAGGGCACCAAGCTCTCGGGCGGCGAGCAGCAGATGCTGGCGATTGCGCGTATCCTGCGCACCGGCGCGCGCTTCTTGATGCTGGACGAGCCGACCGAAGGCCTGGCGCCGGTCATCATTCAGCAGATCGGGCACACCATTGCGCGCCTGAAGTCGCAGGGCTTCACGATCCTGTTGGTCGAGCAGAATTTCCGTTTCGCCTCGACCGTTGCCGACCGCTACTACATCGTCGAGCACGGCAAGGTGATCGACGGTTTCGCCAATTCGGAGCTGTCGGCCAACATGGACAAGCTTCATACCTATCTCGGCGTCTGATTTCGCCCGAGCCAGAAAATTTAAGAACTGAGGGAATACCCATGAAGAACACGATTTCTGCGCTTCTGCTCGGCACCGCGATCGCGCTCAGCGTCGCGAGCATTGCCTCCGCCGACGACAAGGTCGTCAAGATCGGCGTGTTGTCGGATCAGTCCGGCCTCTACGCGGACCTCGCCGGTCCCGGCTCGACGCTGGCGGCCCAGATGGCGATCGAGGATTCCGGCCTCAAGGCCAAGGGCTGGACCATCGACCTGATTTCCGGCGATCACCAGAACAAGCCCGATATCGGCACCACCATCGCCCGCCAGTGGTTCGACGTCGACAAGGTCGACACCGTCGTCGACGTGCCGAATTCCGGCGTCGCGCTCGCGGTCAACAACGTCGTCAAGGAGAAGAACGGCGTCTACATCAATTCGGGCGCCGCGACCTCGGACCTCACCAACGCGCAGTGCTCGCCGAACACCGTGCACTGGACCTACGACACCTACATGCTCGCGCACGCCACCGGCCAGGCGCTGGTGAAGGCGGGCGGAGACACCTGGTTCTTCCTGACCGCGGACTACGCGTTCGGCGCGGCGCTGGAGCGTGATACCACCGCGGTTGTCACCGCCAATGGCGGCAAGGTGGTCGGCGGCGTCAAGCATCCGCTCAACACCGCCGACTTCTCCTCGTTCCTGCTGCAGGCGCAGGCCTCCAAGGCCAAGATCATTGGGCTCGCCAATGCCGGCGGCGACACCACCAACTCGATCAAGCAGGCGGCCGAGTTCGGCATCGTGAAGGGCGGCCAGAAGCTCGCCGCGCTGCTGCTGTTCCTCACCGACGTCAAGGCGATCGGCCTCGAGACCGCGCAGGGCCTCAACTTCACCGAGACCTTCTACTGGGACCTCAACGACAACACCCGGGCGTTCTCGAAGCGGTTCTCGGCGCGGATGAAGAACAGCGCGCCCCCGACCATGGTGCAGGCCGGCGTCTATGCGGGGCTGATGCATTACTTCAAGGCGCTGGAAGCGCTCGGCGGCAATCCGCATGACGGCGCCAAGGTGGTCGCGAAGATGAAGACGATCCCGACCGACGATCCGCTGTTCGGCAAGGGCGAGATCGAGGCCAACGGCCGCGTCACCCACGACGCCTATCTGTTCGAGGTGAAGAAGCCCTCGGAGTCCAAGGGACCGTGGGACTTCTACAAGCTGGTCGGCACCGTGCCGGGCAGCCAGGCCTTCACGCCGCTCGACAAGAGCACCTGCGCGCTTCTGAAGAAGTGACGATCATGCCCGCCGGCCGCGCGCGTGGCCGGCGGGCTTCATCTATCTAGCGAAAGCTCATTCGATGCAGGCTCTCTACGCACAGCTTCTGGTGGGACTGATCAACGGCTCGTTCTACGCGCTGCTCAGTCTGGGGCTCGCCGTCATCTTCGGCATGCTCAACATCATCAATTTCGCGCATGGCGCGCTCTACATGATGGGCGCCTTCGTGGCGTATTTCCTGCTCAATCTGGGCGGCATCAACTACTGGTGGGCGCTGATCATCGCGCCCGTCGTGGTCGGCATCTTCGGCATGATCCTCGAACGGACCATGCTGCAATGGCTGGCCGGGCTCGACCATCTCTACGGACTGCTGCTGACCTTCGGCATCGCGCTGATCGTCCAGGGCGTGTTTCAAAACTATTTCGGCTCGTCCGGCCTGCCTTACTCGATCCCGGATCAGCTCAAGGGCGGCGTCAACCTCGGTTTCATGTTCTTACCCGTCTATCGCGGCTGGGTCGTGGTGTTCTCGCTGGTGGTGTGCCTTGCCACCTGGTTCCTGATCGAGAAGACGCAGCTCGGCGCTTACTTGCGCGCCGCCACCGAGAATCCGACGCTGGTACGCGCCTTCGGCATCAACGTGCCGCGGATGATCACGCTGACCTACGGGCTCGGCGTCGGCCTTGCCGCGCTCGCCGGCGTGCTGTCGGCGCCGATCAACCAGGTCCGCCCGCTGATGGGCGCCGATCTCATCATCGTGGTGTTCGCGGTGGTCGTGATCGGCGGCATGGGCTCGATCATGGGCTCGATCATCACCGGCTTCGCGCTCGGCGTGATCGAGGGACTGACCAAGTATTTTTATCCCGAAGCCTCCAACACCGTGGTGTTTGTCCTGATGGTGGTGGTGTTGCTGGTGAAGCCAACGGGACTGACGGGACGGGCGGCCTGATATGTCAGCATTGACCGACGATACACTTCCGATGACGCCGCGCGCGATGCGCGACGAGATGATCGTATTCGCCGTGATGGCGGCGCTGCTGGCGATCGTGCCGTTCACGGGAATCTATCCCTTCTTCGTGATGCAGGCGCTGTGCTTTGCGCTGCTTGCCTGCGCCTTCAACCTCCTGATCGGCTATGGCGGGCTGCTGTCGTTCGGCCACGCGATGTTCCTCGGCACCGCCGGCTACGTCTCGGCGCATGCGCTGAAGGTGTGGGGGCTGCCGCCGGAGCTCGGCATCGTGGTCGGCACCGCGGCGGCGGCCTTGCTCGGCCTCGCAACCGGCTACATCTCGATCAAACGGCAGGGCATCTACTTCTCGATGATCACGCTGGCGCTGTCGCAGCTGCTCTACTTCCTCTATCTGCAGGCGCCGTTCACCCACGGCGAGGACGGCATCCAGGGCATCCCGCAGGGCCATCTGCTCGGGATCTTCGACCTGTCGAAGCCGATGGTGCTGTATTACGTGGTGCTGGTCGGCTTCCTCGCCGGCTTCCTCTTGATCTACCGCACCATCAACTCGCCGTTCGGCGAGGTGCTGAAGTCGATCCGCGAGAACGAGCCGCGCGCGATCTCGCTCGGCTACAAGACCGACCAGTACAAGCTGCTCGCCTTCATCCTGTCGGGCACGCTGGCGGGCTTTGCCGGCTCGCTGAAGGTGTTCGTGGCGCAGAACGCCTCGCTCACCGACGTGCATTGGTCGATGTCCGGCGAAATCGTGCTGATGACGCTGGTCGGCGGCCTCGGCACCATCTTCGGCCCGGTGGTCGGCGCATTCGTGATCATCGCCATGCAGCAATATCTCGCCGGTTTCGGCCAGTGGGTGACGGTGATCCAGGGCGTGATCTTCGTGTCCTGCGTGCTGCTGTTCCGGCGCGGCCTGGTGGGTGAGCTGGCTCACCTGCTGCGGCGGTCGCTGTAGGGCAGGGCCCTTTTCGGCCGACATAGCGGTGGACGATCGCCCGTTCGGGCGGTCGTTCCGGGTATTTTCCCCGCCAGATGCTCTATGACAGTTCTGTGACAGTCGCTAAAAGGGCTGTCCCGGAATGATGGAACTGAGACATGCTGCGCTGGTTTCGCGCCTTTCTGCCCAAGGAAGAGCGATTTTTCGACCTGTTCGCCCGCCACGCCCAGACCTCCGTGCAGTGCGCGAAGGCTTTGCAGGACATGCTGAGGGGCGGCGAGGAGACCCCGGTCTTCTGCCAGCGCGTCAATCAGTTCGAGAACGACGCCGATAGCGTCACCCGTGAGGTCCTGACCGCGGTTCGCCGCACCTTCATCACTCCGTTCGACCGCGGCGACATCAAGAACCTGATCACGTCGATGGACGATGCGGTCGACCAGATGCAGGCGACCGCGAAGGCGGTGATGCTGTTCGAGGTGCGCGAATTCGAGCCGCCGATGCGCGAGATGGGCGCCCTGATCGTCGAATGCGCCAATCTGGTCGGCCGCGCGCTGCCTCTGCTGCAGGTGATCGGCCAGAACGTCTCGATGCTGACGCAGATCACCGAGGAGTTGACCAAGCTCGAGGGCCGGGTCGACGATCTCCAGGACATCGGGCTCAAGGAGCTGTTCCTGAAGCATCGCGATGCCAACACGATGGACTTCATCGTCGGCGCGGAGATCTACGATCACCTTGAGAAGGTGGCCGACCGTTTCGACGACGTCGCCAACGAGATCAATTCGATCGTGATCGAGCAAGTGTAAAGCGGGGCGAATACGTGGACGCCACGCTGGGTCTTCCGGTCCTGACCATCCTGATCGCGGTCGCGCTGCTGTTCGACTTCCTGAACGGCCTGCACGACGCCGCGAACTCGATCGCGACCATCGTCTCGACCCGCGTGCTGCGGCCGCAATACGCGGTGTTCTGGGCGGCCTTTTTCAACTTCGTCGCCTTCGCGGTGTTCGGCCTGCATGTCGCCAACACGATCGGCACCGGGATCATCGATCCTTCCGTGGTGGACGCGACCGTGATCTTCGCCGCGCTGGTCGGCGCGATCGTCTGGAACGTGATCACCTGGGCGCTGGGCATTCCGTCATCGAGCTCGCACGCGCTGATCGGCGGCCTGGTCGGCGCCGGCATGGCGAAGGCGGGCATTTCGGCGGCGGTGTGGAGCGGGCTCACCAAGACCTTGCTCGCCATCGTGCTGTCGCCGCTGGTCGGCTTCCTCTTGGCGCTGGTGCTGGTCGCGATCGTGTCCTGGCTCTCGGTGCGCTCGACGCCGTTCGCGGTCGATCGCGCCTTCCGCATCCTGCAATTCGCCTCGGCCTCGCTCTATTCGCTCGGTCACGGCGGCAACGACGCGCAGAAGACCATGGGCATCATCGGCGTGCTGCTCTACTCGCAGGGCCATCTCGGCGACACCTTCGAGATCCCGTTCTGGGTCGTGCTGGCCTGCCAGAGCGCGATGGCGCTGGGCACGCTGATGGGGGGCTGGCGGATCGTCCGCACCATGGGGCTGCGGATCACCAAGCTGACGCCGATGCAGGGCTTCTGCGCCGAGACCGGCGGCGCCGTGACGCTGTTCTTGGCGACCTATCTCGGGGTTCCCGTGTCGACCACCCATACCATCACCGGCGCCATCGTCGGCGTCGGTGCCGCGCGGCGGCTCTCCGCCGTGCGCTGGAATGTGGCTAGCTCGATCGTCTATGCCTGGGTGATCACGATCCCGGCGTCGGCTGCGGTCGCCGCCGCGACCTATTGGGTCGTGCAGGTCTTGAAGTGATTAGCCGACGAGCTTGAGCCCGACGATGCCGGACACGATCAGCCCGATGCTGGCAAGCCGCGTCGCGGTCGCGGGTTCGCCGAGCAGGATGATGCCGAGCGCCGCGGTGCCGACCGCGCCGATCCCGGTCCAGACCGCGTAGGCGGTTCCAATCGGCAGTGTCTTGAGCGCGATGCCGAGCAGGATGATGCTGCCGGCCATCGCGGCGAGCGTCAGCACCGACGGCACCAGCCGCGAGAAGCCCTCGGTGTATTTCAGCCCGATCGCCCAGCCGATCTCGAGCAGGCCAGCGGTGAACAGAATGGCCCAAGCCATCACGAACCCTCCAGATATGGCAGGGTCGTCCCCGCAGGTGGTATGGTGAGAAGAAGGTCGTCCCTCGCGTCCCCATATGGGGGTGGTGCGACCACGCCGCATTGCGACAAAACGCCCTTGATTGCGCCCGTTTTCCCTGCCAAATGCCCCGCCATGTCCGACATCTCAGTTTCAGCCGAATCGCCGTCCCGCTCGCCGCTTTCCGAGGAAGTGGCGCGCCGGCGCACCTTTGCGATCATCTCGCACCCGGACGCCGGCAAGACCACGCTGACGGAAAAGCTGCTGCTGTTCGGCGGCGCCATCAACCTCGCGGGCCAGGTCAAGGCCAAGGGCGAACGGCGCAACACGCGCTCGGACTGGATGAAGATCGAGCGCGAGCGCGGCATCTCGGTCGTCACCTCGGTGATGACCTTCGAGTTCAACGAGCTCGTGTTCAACCTTCTGGACACGCCGGGCCACGAGGACTTTTCGGAAGACACCTATCGCACGCTGACCGCGGTCGACTCCGCCGTCATGGTGATCGACGCCGCCAAGGGCATCGAGGCCCGCACGCGAAAACTGTTCGAGGTGTGCCGGCTGCGCGACATCCCGATCATCACCTTCATCAACAAGATGGACCGCGAGAGCCGCGACACCTTCGAGCTCCTCGATGAGATCGAGAAGACGCTGGCGCTCGACACCACGCCGATGACCTGGCCGGTCGGCCGCGGCCGCGACTTCCTAGGCACCTATGACGTCGTCAATGGCGGCGTGCGGCTGCTCGAGGGCGGCGGCGCCAAGACCGGCGCCACCGAGCAGATCGACATCGCCGATCTCGGCAAGCGCAACCCCAATCTCGACGTCGCCGAGGTCAAGGATGAGCTCGCGCTGGCCTCGGAAGCCTGCAAGCCGTTCGAGCTCGCGGCGTTCCGCGAGGGCCATCTGACGCCGGTCTATTTCGGCAGCGCGCTACGCAATTTCGGCGTCGGCGACCTGCTGGAGGGTCTCGGCAAGTTCGCGCCGGCGCCGCGCGCGCAGGATTCCGATCTGCGCAAGGTCGAGGCGGCCGAACCGCGCATGAGCGCGTTCGTGTTCAAGATCCAGGCCAACATGGATCCCAACCACCGCGACCGCATCGCCTTCGCCCGGCTGTGCTCGGGCAAGCTCAGCCGCGGCATGAAGGCCAAGCTGGTGCGCACCGGCAAGAACATGAGCCTGTCGAGCCCGCAATTCTTCTTCGCCCAGGATCGCTCGGTGGCGGACGAGGCGTTCGCCGGCGACGTCGTCGGCATTCCCAATCACGGCACTTTGCGGATCGGCGACACCCTGACCGAGGGCGAGGATCTGACTTTCGTCGGTGTGCCGAGCTTTGCGCCTGAAATCGTCCGCCGCGTTCGCCTCACCGATGCGATGAAGGCCAAGAAGCTGAAGGAAGCCTTGCAGCAGATGTCGGAGGAGGGCGTCGTACAGGTGTTCCGCCCGCGCGACGGCGCACCGGCGCTGGTCGGCGTGGTCGGCCCGCTGCAGCTCGACGTGCTGAAGGCGCGGCTCGACGCGGAATACTCGCTGCCGGTCGAGTTCGAGATCTCCGAGTTCTCGCTGGCGCGCTGGATCTCGTCCGATGACCGCAAGAAGCTCGACGCCTTCGTCGCAGCCAACAATTCCGGCATCGCCGACGACGTCGACGGCGATCCGGTGTTCATGGCCAAGAACGAGTTCTATCTCGGCTACACCCGCGAGCGCGCCGAGGGTATCACCTTCTCCAACGTCAAGGACGTGAAGAAGAAGGCGTAGTGCCGCTTGCTCCGGTGTCGTCCCCCGGCTTGACCGGGGGACCCAGTACGCCGCGGCCTCTCCGTGACTCACAACCGCCTCTGGAATACTGGATCGCCCGGTCAAGCCGGGCGATGACAGTTGTGGTTGGCGCGAGCGCGACGACGAGAAGAAGCGGTGTAGTGCCGCATCCTCGGTGTCGTCCCCCGGCTTGACCGGGGGACCCAGTACGCCGCGGCCTATCGGTAAATCACGGCTGTCTCTGGAATACTGGATCGCCGGTCGAGTCGGGCGATGACAGCGAGGTTGTAGCGAGAAAAGCGCGAGGACGTGAACCGGCCCCGCTTGCTCCGGTCCGGCCGCGGTACCATTTTCCCCGGAAGCGTATTCCGGGTCCAACCGCATGCTCCGACGCGTTGCCATCTGCCTCGCTTTTGCCGTGCTGGCCCTTGCTTTTGCGGGCACGGCTGGCGCGCGGCAGCGGCACCAGACGAATCCGGTGCCGTTCGCTCACACGCCCTGCAGCGTGCTCGACAACGGGCCTTGCATCCCTTCCTACTGCAGCGTGCTCAATCACGGGCCGTGCCTGCCCGAGATGGATTATCCGTACGGCGAAAATCTCCAGCTCACGATCCTGACCGTGCCGCCGCAAGACCAGGCCGAGAAGTACCGCAAGCCGGATCATGATCTCGATACCATCGGCGATCTCTTCGCCGCGCTGCGTTCCTGCTGGGCGCCGCCGCCGCCCGATGACGCACGGGAGGGCATGCAGATGTCGGTGCGATTCAGCTTCAAACGATCAGGCGAGATGATCGGTGCCCCGCGCCTGACGTTTTCGACGCGCGGAATCCCGGCGGACACCCGCACCACCTACCTCAACGCGATCAACGCTTCGCTCGATGCCTGCCTGCCGCTGAAATTCACCGGCGGGCTGGGCGGCGCGCTCGCCGGCCGCCCGATCATGATCCGCTATGTCGACAACCGCGAGCTGGCCAAGCCGGCCGGTAATCCATGATCCGTCACCTGGCGTGACGGATTGCGTCCCGCCCGGCGAAGATGTTACGCGAAGGCATTAATCAATCAGGGGAGGAACATCGTGGGACTGCTCGTCATGATCCTGGGTCTCATGCTGTTCCTCGGCATCCACGTGCTGACCAGCCTGCGCGACCTGCGCGGTAGCATCGTCAATGCGATGGGCGAGGGCGCCTACAAGGGCGTCTATTCGCTGGTGTCGTTCGCAGGGCTCGGTCTGATCATCTGGGGCTTCGGCCACTACCGCGCGACCGGATGGATCGACGTCTGGACGCCGCCGACCGCATTCAAGCACATCACGGTGGCCTTGATGCTGCCCGCCGTCATCCTGGTCGTCGCCTCCTATATCCGCGGCCGCATCTACACCACGCTGAAGCATCCGATGTTGGCGGGCGTGAAGCTGTGGGCGTTCGCGCATCTGCTCGCCAATGGCGACCTCGGCTCAATCATCCTGTTCGGCTCGTTCCTGGCTTGGGCGGTCTATGACCGCATCTCGCTGAAGCGCCGCAGTGATGCCGGCGCGCCGCCGATCCCGGTGGGCGGCCCGACCAACGACCTGATCGCAATCGCGGTCGGTGTCATCGTCTATCTGGCGCTTGCGTTTGCGTTCCACCCGGTCGTGATCGGCGTGCCTGTCATGGGAGCCTGACTATGTCTGTTCAATCCGCCATCAAGCGCAAGACCGCGCCCGATCTGCGCGCCCGCAAGAACGGCGAGCCGATCGTGATGCTGACCTCGTATCACGCGCACACCGCCGCGCTGGTCGACCGTCACTGCGACGCCATCCTGGTCGGCGATTCCCTCGGCAACGTGATGCACGGGTTCGAGACCACGGTGCCGGTTACGCTCGACATGATGATCCTGCAGGGCCGCGCTGTGATGCGCGGCTCGCAGGCCGCGCTCGTCGTGGTCGACATGCCGTTCGGCTCCTATGAAGGCTCGAAGGAGCAGGCGTTCCAGTCCGCGGTGCGGATCATGAAGGAAACGCTGTGCGGCGCGGTCAAGCTCGAGGGCGGCGCGCGGATGGCGGAGACGGTCGCGTTCCTGTCGGAGCGCGGCATTCCGGTGATGGGCCATATCGGCCTGACGCCGCAGTCGATCAACACGCTCGGCTCGTTCCGTGCGCAGGGCCGCGAGGAGGAGAACTGGGCGCCGATCGAGAACGACGCCAGGGCGATCGCGGAAGCGGGCGCGTTCTCGATCGTGGTCGAGGCCGTCGCCGAGCCCTTGGCGCGCAAGATCACGCAGTCGATCGCCGTGCCGACGATCGGCATCGGCGCAAGTGCGGCTTGCGACGGCCAGGTGCTGGTGCTGGAAGACATGCTCGGCCTGTCGCCGCGCGCGCCGAAATTCGTCCGCCGTTATGGCAATCTCGGCCCCGCGATCGAGGAAGCCGTCGCGGGCTATGCGCGCGACGTGAAGAGCCGCGCCTTCCCGGGGCCGGAGCATGTCTACGGAATGAAGAAGAGCTGACGAGGCTGATATGGACTGGTCGCAACACGCGCTGCCGCCGATGCGGCTCGAGCCCAGGTTCGGTGACCGCGTCGTGCCGGCTTTCGCTGAGCGGCCAGCCAGCCTGTGGGCGATGATCGCGGACGCAGTTGTGCAGAATGGCGACGGCGAGGCGCTGATCTGCGGCGCGACGCGCCTCTCCTGGCGCGAGGTCGCCGAGCAATCGGCGAAGGTCGCGGCAGGCTTCGCCAGGCTTGGCCTTGCGCCGGGCGACCGCGTCGCGATCCTGCTCGGCAACCGCACCGAATTCGTGCTGACGATGTTCGCCGCCGCCCATGCCGGGCTGGTGACCGTGCTGCTCTCGACGCGTCAGCAGAAGCCCGAGATCGCCTATGTGCTGAACGATTGCGGCGCCAAGTGTCTGGTTCACGAGGCCGCGCTTGCCGACCGCATCCCCGCCGCCGCGGATATTCCCGGCCTCGCGCATCGCGTCGCAGTCAGCGACGACAGCGCCTCGCAATTCGCTCGTCTGCGCGACAATGCTCCGGCCCAGGCGCCGGCGGAGGTGAGGGAAGAGGACACCGCGATGATCCTCTACACCTCGGGCACGACGGGCAAGCCAAAGGGCGCGATGCTCGCCCATTGCAACATCATCCATTCCTCGATGGTGTTCGCATCCTGTCTCAAGCTGACGAAAGCCGATCGCTCGATCGCCGCGGTGCCGCTCGCGCATGTCACCGGCGCGGTCGCCAACGTCACCACCATCGCCCGCTGCGCCGGCGCGCTGATCATCATGCCGGAGTTCAAGGCGTCGGAGTATCTGAAGGTCGCGGCGCGCGAGCGCGTCAGCTACACGGTGATGGTGCCGGCGATGTACAATCTCTGCCTGATGCAGCCGGATTTCGACAGCTACGATCTGTCGAGCTGGCGCATCGGCGGTTTCGGCGGCGCGCCGATGCCGGTTGCGACCATCGAAAAGCTCGACGCCAAGATCCCTGGACTGAAGCTCGCCAATTGCTACGGCGCGACCGAGACCACGTCGCCCTCGACCTTGATGCCGGGCGAACTCACGGCAGCCCATATCGACAGCGTCGGCCTGCCGTGTCCCGGCGCCGAGATCGTCGTGATGGGCGCCGACGGCCGCGAGGTGCCGCGCGACGAGATCGGCGAACTCTGGATCCGCAGCGCCTCCGTCATCAAGGGTTACTGGAACAATCCGAAGGCAACCGCCGAGAGCTTCACCGCCGGGTTCTGGCATTCCGGCGATCTCGGCTCGATCGATGCCGACAACTTCGTCCGCGTGTTCGATCGCCAGAAGGACATGATCAACCGCGGCGGCCTGAAGATCTATTCTGCCGAGGTCGAGTCGGTGTTGGCGGGCCATCCGGCCGTGGTCGAGAGCGCGATCATCGCAAAACCGTGCCCGGTGCTCGGCGAACGCGTGCACGCCGTGATCGTGACCCGCACCGACGTCAATGCGGATAGCCTGCGCGCCTGGTGCGCCGAGCGGCTGTCGGACTACAAGGTGCCGGAGACGATGGCGCTGACATCAGACCCGCTGCCGCGCAACGCCAATGGCAAAGTGATCAAGCGCCAGCTCAGGGAGGGCCTGACTGCGGCAGGGGCGTGAACCGGGGCCAACGTAGGTCCGCTTGCTCGGTGTACCTCTCCCGCTTGCGGGGGAGGTCGCATCGCAGATGCGATGCGGGTGGGGGCTCTCTCCCCACGGAGGCTCTCTCACTGATCCGACTCGCGGAGACACCCCCCACCCCAACCGTCCCCCGCAAGCGGGAGAGGGAGCCCACGCAGTCCCGCCGTGGCCACGACAAACTTCGCCGGTTAACACTTTGATCCGCCTCGCTTTGCCTTGCCTCCGCCACACCGTTAGGGTAACGCCGCCGCGGTGTGGGGATCGGGTAGGGGCCAGGCTCCACCGAGATTCGCGGTCCCGAGGGGATGGGATAGCTTTAAGTGTCTGAATTATTTGACGAAGTAGACGAGGAAGTCCGTCGCGATCAGCTCAAGAAGCTGTGGGACAAGTACTCGATCTTTATCATCGCGCTGGCGGTCCTGGTGGTCGCCGGCGTCGGTGGCTGGCGCGGCTACCAATATCTCGAGGCCAAGAAGGCCGCCGAGGCCGGTGCGGCGTTCGACCGCGCCGTCGAGCTGTCGGACCAGAGCAAGCACGCCGAGGCCGAGGCCGCCTTTGCCGATTTGATCACCAAGGCGCCGTCCGGGTACCGCAATCTGGCGCGGCTGCGCATGGCCGCCGAGGTTGCGACCCGCGATCAGCCGGCCGCCGCGAAGCTCTACGACGAGATCGCAGCCGACCGCAGCGTCGGCGGTCCCGAGCAGGACCTGGCGCGGATCCGCGCCGCGCAGATCGTGATGGACACCACGACCTATCCGAACATGCTGCAACGGCTCGAGGCGATGGCAACGTCGAAGGATTCGACCTTCCGCCATTCCGCGCGCGAGTTGCTGGCGCTGTCGGCGTGGCACGCCAACGATGCCACCGCCGCGCGCAAGTGGCTCGACCAGATTGCCAATGACGGCGAGACGCCGCCGAGCATGCGCTCGCGCGCCGAAGCGCTGCAGGCCCTGTTGCCGCCGGTCGCGAAAAGCTGATCCGGCGCGAAACCCGAGTTTGAGTGAGAGATCGACCATGCGCCGCTCGCAACGCCTGATCGCAGCCGCAGTTCTGACCGCGCTTTGCAGCGCGCTGGCAGGCTGCGGCGGTGGCGGCATGGCCAATTTCGACCCCAGCGATTTGCTCGACTTCCTCGACACCAAGAAGAAGCTGGCCGGCGACCGCAAGCCGGTCTTCCCCGAAGGCGTGCCCGGCCTCGAGCAGGGCGTGCCGAAGGAGTTGTACAAGGGCTCGCAGCAGGAGCAGCTCGACCAGCAGAACGCCGCAGCGGCCGCCGCCGCCCAGCCGGCTCCGCCGCCGGAGCCGCCGAAGGGCGCCAAGAAGCATAGCAAGCGCACCGCGCCGGCCGCAGATCAGGCGGCCGCCCCCGACGCCGCAACCGAGGAGGGCGCGCCGCCGCGGTGCCGCCGGATCCGAAGCCGAAGAAGATCGTTCGCCGCCGCACCACGGCGCCGCCGGCCGACGACCAGCAGGCGCAGCCTGCGGCACCGGCCCAGCAGCAGACCCAGACCACGCAACAATCCGGCGGCGCGTTCCCCGCGCCGCTACCGAGCGGCGGATTTAGCCGCTAGGGCATGATCCGGAAAAGTGCGAAGCGGTTTTCCGAAAAGATCATGCTAAAACAAGAATCTAGAGCGCGATGACGGTTCAACCCAATCTCGTCGCGCGCTAGGCTCCTGCTTCAATTCATTGACGCGCGCCGCGCCGCGGCGCCGGGATCATCCATGTCTTTTACCATCGCCATTATCGGCCGGCCCAATGTCGGAAAGTCGACGCTGTTCAACCGCCTGGTCGGCCAGAAGCTCGCGCTGGTCGATGACGAGCCCGGCGTCACGCGCGACCGCCGCGAGGGGCAGGCCAAGCTCTACGATCTCGACTTCACCATCATCGACACCGCGGGGCTCGACGAGGGCGCCAAGGGCTCGCTGACGGCGCGGATGCAGGAGCAGACCGAAACCGCGATCGAGCTCGCCGACGCCCTGATGTTCATGATCGACGCCCGCGTCGGCCTGACGCCGACCGACCGCGCCTTCGCCGACTTCGCCCGCAAGGCCAACAAGCCGGTGGTGCTGATCGCCAACAAGGCCGAGGGCAAGCATGGCGAGATCGGCGCGATGGAATCCTACGCGCTCGGGCTCGGCGATCCCGTGCAGATCTCGGCCGAGCATGGCGAGGGCATGGGCGATCTGCACGAGGCGCTGAGCGCGCTGGTGCCCGAGGTGCCAGAGGAAGACGACGAGATCGAGGACGACGAGGACATCTCGGAGGAGGAGGCCGCGCAGCGCCCGATCCGCGTTGCCATCGTCGGCCGGCCCAATGCCGGCAAGTCGACGCTGATCAATCATCTGCTCGGCGAGGAGCGGCTGCTGACCAGCCCCGAGGCCGGCACCACGCGCGATTCCATCGCGGTCGAGATCACCTGGCAGGGCCGCGAGTTCCGGGTGTTCGACACCGCCGGCCTGCGCCGCCGCTCGCGGATCGAGGAGAAGCTGGAAAAGCTCTCGGTCGCCGACGCGCTGCGCGCGGTGCGCTTCGCCGAGGTCGTCGTGATGATGATGGACGCGCAGAACAAGTTCGAGGAGCAGGACCTGCGCATCGCCGACCTGATCGAGCGCGAGGGCCGCGCCATCGTGCTCGCGGTCAACAAATGGGACCTCGTCGAGCGCAAGCCCAACCAGATCTCGCAATTGCGCACCGACGCCGACCACTGGCTGCCGCAGGTCAAGGGCGCGCCGATCGTCGCCGTCTCCGGGCTGATGGGCGAGGGCATCGACCGCCTGATGATTGCGATCCAGGAGGCCTACGCGGTCTGGAACCGGCGCCTGCCGACCTCGGCGCTCAATCGCTGGTTCGAGCAGGCGATCCAGGCCAACCCGCCGCCGGCGGTCTCGGGGCGCCGGCTGAAGCTGAACTACATCACGCAGGTGAAGGCGCGCCCGCCGAGCTTCGTGCTGTTCTGCTCGCGTGCCGATGCGATCCCGCGATCCTATCTGCGCTACCTCATCAACTCGCTGCGCGAGACCTTCGATCTGCCGGGCACGCCCATTCGTATTACGCTAAGAGAAAAGGCCAATCCGTTCGCGCACAAGCGCAAGCGGCCGTCGTGACTGAAGAGGCGGGGACTAACGCTACCGCGCCATCGGCGCGCAGCGGCGCGGTGGTCTTCATCTTCATCACGCTGCTGCTCGACATGCTCGCGCTCGGGATCATCATCCCGATCCTGCCCAAGCTGATCGAAGGCTTCGTCAACAACGACACCGCCAATGCGGCGCGCATCTTCGGCGTGTTCGGCTCGATCTGGGCATTGATGCAGTTTGTCTGCTCGCCGATATCAGGCGCGTTGTCCGATCGCTTCGGCCGCCGGCCGGTGGTGCTGCTGTCGAATTTCGGCCTCGCCGCCGACTATGTGCTGATGGCGCTGGCGCCGAACCTGAACTGGCTGTTCATCGGGCGGGCGATCTCGGGCATCACCTCGTCGAGCATCTCGACCGTGTTCGCTTACATCGCCGACGTCACCGCGCCGGAGCAGCGCGCCGCGATGTTCGGCAAGATCGGCGTCGCGTTCGGGGCGGGCTTCATCATGGGGCCGGCGCTCGGCGGCCTGCTCGGCGAGATCGATCCGCGGCTGCCGTTCTGGGCGGCGGCGGGGCTGAGCTTCGTCAACGGACTCTATGGCCTGTTGATCCTCCCGGAATCGCTGCCGGTGGAGCGGCGCGCGCCGTTCAAATGGAAGAGCGCCAATCCGATCGGCGCGCTGCGTTTCCTGCTTTCGAACCGGACGCTGGCCGGCCTGTCGCTGGCGACGTTCTTCGGCCAGCTCGCGCATGTCGTGCTGCCGTCGGTGTTCGTGCTCTACGCCACCTATCGCTACGGCTGGGACACCGGCACTGTCGGCGCCACGCTGGCGCTGGTCGGCCTCTGCGGCATGGTCGTGCAGGGCGCGGCGATCGGCCCGATCGTGCAGCGTCTCGGCGAGCGCAACGCGCTGTTCCTCGGCCTCGTCTGCGGCGCATTGGGCTTCGTGATCTTCGGCGCGGCGCCGACTGGCCAGCTGTTCTGGATCGGCATTCCCGTGATGGCGCTGTGGGGCATCTCGGGCGCCGCGACCCAGGCGCTGACGACGCAACTCGTCGCTGCCGACCAGCAGGGCCAGTTGCAGGGCGCGACCTCGAGCGTGCAGAGCATGTCGGAATTGATCGGCCCGTTCCTGTTCACGCTGACATTCGCCTATTTCATCGGCGACAACGCGCCGCTCAAGATGCCCGGCGCGCCGTTCTATCTGGCTGGCGCGCTGCTGCTGCTCGCACTCGCGATCGCCGCGCGGGCGATGGCGGCGAAGACGACGGCTTCGTAACTGCGCGGGCTGAGCCGGGCGTATTCACAGATCCAGGGGTCGCAACGTCTGCCGTTCTAAAGCGGGATGAAGTTAGCTTGAATCGATTTGGGATTCCCAAATCAGGTCGTTTTTGATTCACCATGCTGGCTGGGCGGAGGCCAGCATGGATGGGCAAG
>NZ_LGHK01000067.1 GCF_001908235.1 Bradyrhizobium sp. NAS96.2 | reverse complement strand
AGATCGAAATTGGTTCGATCAGTCTAGACCCGTCATCCTGAGGTGCGAGCCTTGCGGCGCAATTGCGCCGCTGGGCGAGCCTCGAAGGATGCACGGCCACTAGCCGGGCCGTCGACCCTTCGAGACGGCCGCTTCGCGGCCTCCTCCAGCGACAAAGGCGAAGCCTTTGCGCGGGGGTGACGGTGATGGACAGCAACTGCGGAGGTTCGATCAGTCTCGCAGCAGCTCGTTGATGCTGGTCTTGGCGCGGGTGCGCTCGTCGACGCGCTTGACGATCACGGCGCAGGCGGTGGCAGGTCCCGGCTGGCCGTTCTTCAGCGGCTTGGCCGGCAGCGTGCCCGGCACCACGACGGCATATTCCGGGACCTCGCCGACGAAGATCTCGCCGGTCTCGCGGTCGACGATCTTGGTCGAGGCGCCGAGGAACACGCCCATCGACAGCACCGCGCCCTTGCGCACGATCACGCCCTCGGCAACCTCGCTGCGCGCGCCGATGAAGCAGTCGTCCTCGACGATCACGGGCTCGGCCTGCAGCGGCTCGAGCACGCCGCCGATGCCGACGCCGCCGGAGATGTGCACGCGCTTGCCGATCTGGGCGCAGGAGCCGACCGTTGACCAGGTGTCGATCATGGTGGCTTCATCGACATAGGCGCCGAGATTGACGAAGGAGGGCATCAGCACGACGTTCTTGGCGATGAAGGCCGAGCGGCGCACGATCGCGCCCGGCACGGCGCGGAAGCCGGCGTCGCGGAAGCGGTTCTCGCCCCAGCCCTCGAACTTCGAGGGCACCTTGTCCCACCACGATGCCTTACCCGGGCCGCCTGCAATCTGGCCCATGTCGTTGAGGCGGAACGAGAGCAGCACCGCCTTCTTCAGCCACTGATTGACCTTCCACTTGCCGCTGGCCTCGCGCTCGGCGACGCGGGCCTCGCCCTTGTCGAGCAGCTCCAGCGCGTGATCGACCGCCTCACGGACCTCGCCCTTGGTCGACGTCGAGATGCCTTCGCGGGCGTCGAACGCGGTGTTGACGGTGGTTTCGAGGGCGGACAGCGACATCGGGACAATCCTTGGGCGTATCGGGATATGAGGGAATTTTGCCGGGCTTTTTCGGGATTTGAGACCGCGGAGTCAAGGCAAACTCGGCCGTCGTTTCGGCGAGCAGTCTCTCTCTCCTCCGTCGTCCCGGCGAAGGCCGGGGCCCATAACCACAAATCTTGGTCGGGTTACGCGCTGCGGCCCCAGCCTGCCGCATCACTCACGTTCGGGGTAATGGGTCCCGGTTTCGCCGGGACGACGTGGGAGAGATCAGGGCTTCTGCCGCTGCAAGAACCCGGTGAGATCGTCCGTGACATGGTCGACATAAGCAGCGTCGCGGCCCTCGAGCTCCCAGGTCTCGCGCACCACCTCCTGGCTGCCGTCGGGCACCACCAGCACGGTGGTCATGCCGAGCTCATGTGGCACCACCAGATTGCGCGCGAGGTCCTCGAACATCGCGGCCTTCGCCGGATCGACGTCGTGCAGCTTGAGGAACTTCTGGTAGGTCTGCGGCGCCGGCTTCGGCTCGAGATCGGCGGCGATGATGTCGAACACGCCGTCGAAATGATGACCGATGCCGAGCCGGCTCAGCACAGCATCGACGTGATCGACCGAGCCGTTGGTCAGGATCAGCTTGCGCCCCGGCAGTTTGGCGATTGCAGCGCCCATCGCCGGATTCGGCTGCAGCGGCGAATGGTCGATCTTGTGCACATAGGCGAGATAGTCGTCGGCCTGCACGCCATGCTCGGTCATCATGCCGCGCATCGTGGTGCCGTAGCGCAGGTAATAGTCCTTCTGCAGCCGCCGCGCCTCCTCGGGCGAGATCTTCAGCCAGTTGCCGACGAACTCGCCGATCCGCGCATCGACCTGCTGCCACAGATTGACGTGATGCGGGTACAGCGTGTTGTCGAGGTCGAACACCCAGGTCTCGACATGGCCGAAGCTGCGGGGAGTTTTCATTGTCGCTCTCCACCGGTCAGCGCGAACGTCGCCGAGCCCTCCGCCGTCGTCCTGGCGAAAGCCAGGACCCATACCGCGGAATCCATCAATAAGGCACGATGCTCGTCGTTCTTCGCCAAACGCAGTCTTGTGGTTATGGGTCCTGGCTTTCGCCAGGACGACAGTGATGTATGTGGCGCCAGCGTCTCCATCACGGCATCGCAAAGCGCAGCGTCTTGCCGCCGCTGGTCATGTCGACGGTGGTGAAGCCGAGCGCGGTGAGGCCGCGGGCGGCGCAGTCGCCCTGCTCGTTGACCTCGAACTTGCTGTCGCGGGTGCAGAGTTGCACCGCGCCGCCCCAGTTCAGCGGCTTGTCCTTGATCTTGATGGTGCGGTTGTCGCCATCGACCGCTTCGGCGAATGAATAGATCTGCTTCGGCGTGCCTGTGACGTCGGGATGCAGGCACTTGCCGGGGTCGATCCGATACCAGCCGCGGCTGGTCACCACCTTGCCGTCGTCGGTCGCAACCGCGGCCATCACCTTGTACTGCGTATCGTTGCACCAGGTCAGCCCGGTCGGCGACGGCTTCTGCACGGCATCGACCATGGTGGTGAAGAAGGTCGGCGACTGCACGATGTCGCTGGCGAGCCCGCGGCTCTTGAGGAATGCCGACAGCGCGCTCTGGGTCTTCGGCCCGTCGACGCCGTCGATCGGCGCGGCGTCGTAACCCGCGATCACCAAGAGGCGCTGGATGCCGGCGAGCCGCGCCTGCTCGTCGTCATACTCGCTGTCCTCGGCGAGGTAGGCGACGAGATTGCCGTCATCGCTCTGCGTCGGCGTGATCTGGGTGAATTGCGCCGGCGTCTGGCCGGAGCGGCATTGCCGCGCGGCCGCGATCACGAAATTGTCCTGCGCGACGCAGAGCGTATCAGTCCCGTTCTGCGGGATCGGCGAGGCGCCGTAGACGCCGAGCGCCCGCGCGTTGAGCAGCACGCGGTCGGCGGTCAGTGCGCCCTGCACGACGACGCGGCAGGTCGCGGGATCGATGCGGAACCAGCCGCGCGTTGCGGTTGCGGCCTTGTCGTCGATGCCGATCGCGGCCTCGATCACATAGCTCATGCGGTTGCAGAGCTTGAGGTCGGCATGCGCCGGCGCCGCCGAGAACAGGAACGATATCAGCGCGGCCGGCAGCGACATTGCGAGCCGCGTCGCCGGCGACCGGCGAGGAATCCTCGCCGTGCGTTCCGCGATGGCGGCCTTCATTCGCGCTGCCGCGTCTGCCATTACTTATGGATCAGCGTGCCGGTGCCCTGGTTGGTGAAGAGCTCGAGCAGAACCGCGTGCTGGGTCTTGCCGTCGATGATGACGACGCCCTGCACGCCCTGTTCGAGCGCGTAGATGCAGGTCTCGACCTTCGGGATCATGCCGCCGGAGATCGTGCCGTCGGCGATCAGCTTGCGGGCTTCCTTGATCGACAGATCCGGAATCAGCTTCTTGGACTTGTCGAGCACGCCGGGCACGTCGGTCAGCAGCAGCAGCCGCTTGGCCTTCAGCGCGCCCGCGATCGCGCCGGCAAAGGTGTCGGCGTTGATGTTCAGGGTCTGGCCGTCCTTCGACGTTGCCAGCGGCGCCAGCACCGGGATCAGCTCGTAGCCGATCAGCTGGTTGAGCAGCGTCAGATCGACCTTTTCGGGGTCGCCGACGAAGCCGAGATCGACCGCCTTCTCGATGTGCGAATCGGGATCGACCATGGTGCGCGTCGTCTTCGACGCCTTCACCATGTTGCCGTCCTTGCCGGAGAGGCCCACGGCCCTGCCGCCGGCCTCGTTGATGTAACCGACGATCTGCTTGTTGACCGAGCCTGCCAGCACCATCTCGACGATCTCGATGGTGGCGGCGTCGGTGATGCGCAGGCCCGCGGCGAATTCCGACTGGATGCCGAGACGCTTCAGCATGGTCGCGATCTGCGGCCCGCCGCCATGCACCACCACCGGATTGATCGCGGTCTGCTCGAGCAGCACGATGTCGCGCGCGAACGCCTTGGCGGTGTCCTCGGCGCCCATGGCATGGCCGCCGTACTTAATGACGATGGTTTCCTCGTCATACTCCTGCATATGCGGGAGCGCCTCGGACAGGATGCGGGCCTGATCGAGCGGGCTGATGTGCTGGTCGGTCATGGGGCTGGTCTCATCGTCAGCGGAGGGACGGGCGCGGTTCTATCTGATTGCCGGGCAGGGCGCAAAGCGGGAGAGGTATTCGTCGTATCTGTAGCCCGGATGAAGCGAAGCGCAATCCGGGATCTCCGCCCGCGGTACGATTCCCGGATTTCGCTGTGCTCCGTCCGGGCTACGGTTCAACGTCGTGGCCACATGGCCGCGACCGCCAGCACCAGCCAGCTCAGGATCAGCAGCGTTCCGCCGGTCGGCGCGGCCATCGGAAACAGTCCGTGGCCCGCATATTGGCGCAGCACCAGGTCGCCCGCGAACAATGACGCCGCGATGACGAAGCCGGCGGCCGCCGCGATTCCGAGCCTGGCATGAACGATCACGCGGTCCGCGACCGCAATGGTCGCGATGGCGGCCGGTGCATGGAACAGCAGCATCGAAGATGCCGCCGCCAGCCGCGTCGCGTCGGGCAAATGGGCCGCGGCCGCCGCCAATATCACGCCGCAGGCGCCCATGATGGCGGCACAGACGATCAGAGGGCGGGATGCGCCGTTCATCGGCGTCGTTCCTCGATCAGGCGCACCATAGCGGCGCGCAGCTCCGGCATGCCGTCGCCGGTGCGCGACGAGGTCACCAGCACCTCGGGAAACGCGGCGGGATGTTTTGCCAGCGTGGCGATGGTCTCGGCGATCGTGGTCTTCAGTTCGCCGGCCTTGACCTGATCGGCCTTGGTCAGCACGACCTGATAGCTGACCGCGGACTTGTCCAGCGTCTTCAGTACGTCGAGATCGACATCCTTGATGCCGTGGCGCGCGTCGATCAGCACATAGACCCGCGCCAGCGTCGCGCGTCCGAGCAGGAATTTGTGGATCAGCGCCGTCCACGACGCCACCTTGGTCTTCGGCGCCGAGGCGTAGCCGTAGCCGGGCATGTCGACCAGGCGGAAGCCCGCCTTTTCAGGCCCCTCGAAGAAGATCAGCTCCTGGGTGCGGCCCGGCGTGTGCGAGGTGCGCGCCAGATTGCTGCGGCCGGTCAGCGCGTTGATCAGGCTCGATTTGCCGACATTGGAGCGGCCGGCAAACGCGACCTCGAGGCCGGCCATCGGCGGCAGCGTCTCGATCGAGGGCGAGGCCCAGATGAAGCGCCAGTCGCCGGCGAACAGCTTGCGCCCCTGCTCGATCAGCTCCGCATCGGGTTCGGTGGTCATCGAAGGGTCCACTTCGTCTTGGCCGGAATAGATCCGGCCGTTCACGTCGACGTTTTGCTACCCTCCAATACGTGGATGCCCGGCACAAGGCCGGGCATGACGCATTGTGGGCGAGGTTGCCGGAAGCTACGTCGGCTTCTTGGCGAACGTCGACTTCAGATTGTCGAACAACTCCACCTTCACGCCGTTCTTGCGCATGATGAAGCTCTGCTGCAGCACCGAGAGCGTGTTGTTCCAGGCCCAGTAGATCACGAGACCCGCCGGGAAGCCGGCCAGCATGAAGGTGAAGATCAGCGGCATCCAGTCGAAGATCATCTTCTGGGTCGGATCCGGCGGCGCCGGGTTGAGCTTCATCTGCACCCACATCGTGATGCCCATGATGATCGGCCAGATGCCCATCACCAGGTAGGCGCCGAAATGCGGTCCGAGCAGCGCGATCGGATCGAACGGGATCAACCCGAACAGGGTGAACAGGTTGGTCGGATCGGGCGCCGAGAGGTCCTTGATCCAGCCGAAGAACGGCGCGTGCCGCATTTCGATGGTGATGAACAGCACCTTGTAGAGCGAGAAGAACACCGGGATCTGCAAGGCGACGGGAAGACAACCTGCGATCGGGTTGATCTTCTCCTTCTTGTAGATCTCCATCATCTCCTGCTGCTGCTTCACGCGGTCGTCAGGATAGCGTTCCTTCAGCGCCTGCAGCTGCGGCTGCACCGACTTCATCTTCGCCATCGAGGCGTAGGACTTGTTGGCGAGCGGGAAGAACAGCAGCTTCACGATCACGGTCACCAGCAGGATCGCGATGCCGAAATTGCCGACCAGGCGATAGAACCAGTCGAGCGCCAGGAACATCGGCTTGGTGATGAAGTAGAAGTGGCCCCAGTCGATCAGGAGATCGAAATGGTTGAGGCCGAGCTGCTTGTTGTAGCCGCCGAAGCCGACCAGCGGGAAGTTGAGGCCGACGGTCGCGGCCTCCTTCGCGCCGGCAAACAGCCGCGCATTGGCAACGCCGGTGCCGCCGATCGGAATAGTCTGCGCGCCGAGCCTGTAATCGACCCGATAGCGTTTGTCTCCGTTCGTGAAGCGCGCTTCTTCGAGCGTCGCATTGGTGTCCGGCACGAGGGCCGTGGCCCAATACTTGTCGGTGATGCCGAGCCAACCGTCGGTCACGTTCCTGAAGATGGCGCCGCGCGTGTCCGCTCCCGCGTAGTCCACGCCGGTTTTCGTCTTGCTGTCGTCGATGTTTTTGTAAGTGTATTCCTGCAGGCCCTGTTCGCCGAGATAGCCGATCAGGCCTTCGTGCAGGATCGCGTAGCCGGAGACCGGCGGCTTGCCGCCGCGCGAGATCAGCGCGTACGGATACAGCGTCACCGGCGCGCTGCCTTGATTGATGACCTCGTCCTTGACGCTGAAGAGGTAGCGATCATCGATCGAGATGGTGCGGCGGAAGGTCAGGCCTTGGCCGTTCTCGTATTTCAGAACCACCGGGGTGCTCGGCGACAGGCTGTTCGATCCCTCCTGCTGCCAGACGGTTTCGGCATCCGGCGTCTTCACCGACGAGCCGTTGGGCGTCAGCCACAGGAACTCGGCATAATAGGGCTCGGCCGTGCCTGACGGCGATAGCAGCACGATAGCCGGCGATTTGGGATCGACCGTCTCGCGGAACTGGACCAGCGACAGATCGTCGATCCGGGCGCCCTTCAGCGCGATGCTGCCGGTGACGCGGGGGGTGTCGATCTTGATGCGCGGACCGGCCTCGAGCACCGCTTCGCGGCTTGCGACCGGCGCGCCAGCAGCAGGCGCGCCCGGCGCCGCGGATGGGGTCGCGGCGGTTCCGGGAGCGGCGCCAGGCGCGGCACCCGGCGTGGCCTGCGGCGTCGGCTTCAGCAGCTCGGCCTGCTTCTGCGCCTCGCGCTGCTTCTCCATCTGCGGCACATTGTAGAAATATTGCCAGGCGATCAGGACGAGGCCGGACAGAATGACGGCAAGGATCGTGTTGCGGTTGTCGGACATCTCTTAGGGTCTCGTCATTCCATTCGGATTGGGCGCGCGTTTGTTACCTGCCTTGTCGTTACCCGTCTTGGGCGCAGCAGGCCGGTCGAGGCGGCGCAGCGCCGACCGCAGGTCGTCAATCATGGTCGCAAAGTCGCGGGTCAGCGCGTCACGACGGCCGACTAGCACATAATCATGGTGCGGCCGCATGAATACGGCATCGACCCGTCTCATCACTTCGCGAAGCCGGCGGCGGATGCGGTTGCGCTCGGTCGCGGTGCCATTCTTCTTGGTGACGGTATAGCCGACGCGGATCGGGCCCTGATCGTCGCGCCGGCGGCCCTGCAGCACAAAAGCTGCGGTATTCGCCCGTGCGCCATTGGCAACGGCGAGGAAATCCGCCCGCTGCCTCAGCCGATCCATAATGGGTATCTCCGGGGAGGAGACGTCCGGGCTCAGGCGCTCAGGCGCTTGCGGCCACGCGCACGACGCGCAGCGAGGACCTTGCGGCCGCCGGCCGTGGCGAGGCGGGCGCGGAAGCCGTGACGGCGCTTGCGCACCAGTTTGCTGGGTTGATAAGTCCGCTTCACGGGTAATTCTCCGCTGACCGGGCAATTTGCCGTTATATTGAGATGGAGTCCGGTGATGCTGGCGGGCCCAAACGAGCCGTTACGGCCCCAAATGAGCCGCCCCCGGTCAAGAACCGGGCCATCGCGGACAGTTGGCGCGGCTTATAAGGGAGCGCCCTGTTTTCGTCAATGTCGCAGGGCGTCGCAAAAAGGGTTCTTTGAAACGTCGCAATTCGGGCGAATATATCTGATTTCGCGGGGTATTTGACGGTAAGGGTACGCTTTGAGGCGTTCGGGGAACCGCCGACATTAGCGATCCGTAATTTGAC
This sequence comes from Bradyrhizobium sp. NAS96.2, assembly GCF_001908235.1. GTDB lineage: Bacteria > Pseudomonadota > Alphaproteobacteria > Rhizobiales > Xanthobacteraceae > Bradyrhizobium. The sequence goes on along the minus strand of NZ_LGHK01000067.1, from coordinate 11,067 downwards.
CGGCTTGGGGGCCGGGCCGCATCTTCCGACCCCTAAGCCAAACAAGGCCTTATCTTGTGGCTCTAACTGACGATCAGGCGACCGCGCAGAACCAGCGGCCCAAGCCGTCCCTTCGGCTCGGGCTGTCGGGCAAGCTTTTGCTGCTGACGATTCCGCTGGTGATGATCGCCGGGCTCCTGATCTACGTGCCGGCGATCGCCAACTTTCGGATGAATCGGCTCAATGACCGGCTTGCCGCCGCCAATACCGCGGCGCTGGTGCTCGATGCCGCTCCGTCCGGCCTGGTGCCGGATTCGCTGGCCCGACAGATCCTGACCAGCATCGGCGCCCGCGCGGTTGCCATCAAGCTCGGCCAGCAGCGCCGCCTGCTCGCGAGCGCCGATCTGCCGGCATCGATCGACCATGATGTCGACATGCGGGCCATGACTGTGTGGTCGGCGATCGTCGATGCCTTCGAGATCATGCTGGAGCATGGCGACCAGACCATCCGCGTGGTCGGTCCCGCGCCGGGCCAGGCCCAATTCATCGAAGTGGTGATCGACGAGAAGCCGCTGCGGCAGGCGATGTATCGCTTCTCGCGCAACGTGCTGGTCGTTGCGCTGCTGATTGCCGGCCTGACCGCCGGCCTGGTCTACCTGGCGCTGCACTATCTGTTCGTGCGGCCGATGCGGCGGCTGACCGCGAGCCTGATCGGCTTCCACGAAAATCCGGAGAGTTCGGCGCGAATCATCGTGCCCAGCCAGCGCGGCGACGAGATCGGCGTTGCCGAGCGCGAGCTGTCGGACATGCAGCGCGACCTCGTCTCGATGCTGCATCAGAAGAGCCGCCTCGCCGCGCTCGGGCTCGCCGTCTCCAAGATCAACCACGATTTGCGCAACCTCCTGGCCTCCTCGCAATTGCTGTCGGACCAACTCGCCAGCGTGCCCGACCCGCGGGTGCAGCGCTTTGCGCCGAAGCTGCTGCGCTCGCTCGAGCGCGCCATCGCCTTCTGCCAATCGACATTGTCCTATGGCCGCGCGCAGGAGGCGGCACCCGACCGCCGCGTGATCATGGTGGAGCCTGCAGTTGCCGAGGTGCGGGAATCGGCCGGGCTTGCGACCGATGTCTCGATCACCTGGATCAGTGCGATCGAGCGCGGCCTGACCATCGACGCCGATCCGGACCAGCTGTTCCGTGTGCTGCTCAATCTGGTGCGCAACGCGACGCAGGCGCTGGAAAGCCGGCAGGACAGCGATGGCGGCGCCCAGCAGATCCGCATTACCGGCCGCCGCGAGGGGACGGTTGCGATCATCGAGGTCTCCGACACCGGCCCCGGCGTGCCGGCCAAGGCGCGCGAGCATCTGTTCGAGGCGTTCCAGACCTCCGGCCGCCCCGGGGGCAGCGGGCTTGGCCTTGCGATCGCCGCTGAATTGATCCGTGCCCATGGCGGCCACATCCACCTGGTCGAGGGCACCATCGGCGCCACCTTCCGGATCTCGATCCCGGATCGCCCGGTGGAATTGCTGTCGGTCCGCAGCGAGCGGGCCAGGGCCTGAGACCGCCCCGGAATTCCAGGGCGGCCGAAACCGCGACCGAAATTGGCGCTTCCAGACCTTGCCAACCGGGCCGGGAGCCTGTAGCTAGAGCGCTCTTTCGCGACGTTCCGGGGCTCCCGGAGCCATCCGGGCTTCAAGCCTGATCCGCGAAAATGCGCCCGTAGCTCAGCTGGATAGAGCATCAGACTACGAATCTGAGGGTCGGACGTTCGAATCGTTCCGGGCGCGCCATTCATCTTTGATTTCATTGGGTTTTTAAGGCACGTGCCCAGCGGCGAGACCGCTGTGCCCTGACCTCTCGTGCCGGGGCGCGGTCAAATACTTGTGCAATGCAGTATGCGTTATTGCATTGCAACAAAATTGGCCTATGTCGGCCTCTCAAGTCCGATTGAGGAGCCTTCACGTGACCAAGATTTCCCTCTCCGTCATTGCCGCCGCCACCCTCGCGATCGCGAGTGCAACGGCCGCATCCGCCGCAGAGCTTCCGACTTACGAAGCCGCGGGCCTGCCGATCTCGCCGATGCAGGCTGGCGCGCTTGGCGCCGCCAACGTCCACGAGCAGGCGCCGGTCGCCGCGACGTCGGCGACGCCGCATCAGCTCAGCGTTCTGACACCGCGAAACAAGATCACGACCGCGCGGGCTTCCGCCCGGACCGACCACTCGCTGCACTGACTGGCATAGCTGGTCCATCCACGAGACCCGCGACGACGCCGCGGGTCTCTTCGTCCCACCGGATCGCGGTGGTCTGGAAGAAAACGTGCCGCTTGTTTGCGGGCCGCCGCGTCCGGTGAGGGTCCTGACTGGGTGGACGAAGCACTCTCAAGCCTTGACCAGGTCCCCCAGTAGGTTCGCCGCCACCGCAAGCTTGGCGAGCGTCAAGCCGCTGGCCGCAATTTCCTCGACCGAGCGGCGAATCCGCGTCGCTTCGGGATGCGCGGCGAGCCAGGTCTCGACGGCCTCCTGGCCCGACTGGCCGGTCGCCAGCATATCCGCGGTCAGCCTTCTTTCAGCGGCTGCGATCTGGTCGATCGCGCGGTCGATGGCGAGACGTTCGAAATAATCGTTTGCCGGCACGCTGCGTGCGGCAGCGATGATGAGGTCGAGACGGAACTTGGCTTCCGCAGCAAAGAAGGTCGCAGCCGCATCGCCGATGGCGCGCGTGGTGCGCTCCGCAACCGTCACGATATCCGGGGCCGAGACCAGAGCATCGAGATCAGCGAATTCGCCGGCTATGCCGGCCGGGACGCCGGCATCGGTCAGGTCCTGACGTCGCTTGCTGCGCGCGGCTTGCAAGTCCGGCGGAAGGGTATTGTCGAGCCCTGCAACAATCTCGCGGATAGCCGGGCCGAAGCGCGCGATGACCGCCTCCAGGCCGTCCTTGAAATCAACGTTGCGAACGTACCAGACCATACGGGAGAGCAAGAGATCCTGGATCGAAGCGTAAAGGGAAAGCTGCAACTGTCCGTCGATACAGGTGTCGAGTGCGTCGATCGCATCATTGAGCCACTTCAGTCCGTAGGATTCGTCCACTGCCACGTAGGCCATGACGATGGTTGCGACATCGGCATCGGTTTCGTCGGTCAGGCGCACAACGCAGGCCGGGCCGCCGCGGTTGATCACGGCATTGACGAGACTGGTCGCGATGATCTCCCGTCGCAGCCGATGGGACTCGACCGCCGCCGGGAATCTGTCTTGGACCTCGCGCGGGAAATACTGCGATAGTTCGCGAGCAAGATAGGGGTCGTCGGGCACGTGGGTGCCGAGCAGGTCATCGTAGAGCGTCAGCTTGGCGTAGGCGAGCAACACGGCAAGTTCGGGCCGTGTCAGGGACTGACCGCGCCTCGTGCGTTCGGTGAGCGCCGCGTCATCGGGCAGGAATTCCACGGCGCGGCTGAGCAGACCCCGCTGCTCCAGCGACTGCATCAGGCGGGTGAGGAAGCCGGTCTCGGCCATGCCCTTGCGCTCGGAGAGCGATAGCGAGAGCGTCTGCAGGTAGTTGTTGCGCAGCACCAGCGTGCCGACCTCGTCGGTCATGACGGCGAGCAGGCTGTTGCGGTCAGCGAGGCTGAGGTGTCCTTCGCGCTCGGGACGCGCCAGCGCGATCTTGATGTTGACCTCGACGTCGGAGGTGTTCACGCCGGCCGAATTGTCGATCGCGTCGGTGTTGAGCTTGACGCCCTTCTGCGCCGCTTCGATGCGGCCGCGCTGGGTGACGCCGAGATTGGCACCTTCGCCGATCACGCGTGCGCGCACGTCGTTGCCGGTGATGCGGATCGGATCGTTGGCGCGGTCGCCGACCTGATCGTCGCTTTCTCCCGAGGCGCGGACATAGGTGCCGATGCCGCCGAACCACAGGAGGTCGGCGCGCGATTTCAGGATCGCTGTCATCACCTCCGAGGGCGTGGCTTGCGGCTTGTCGAGATCGAGCAGGGTGCGTACTTCCGGTGCGAGCGGGATCGCTTTGAGCAGGCGCGAGAATACGCCGCCGCCTTGCGAGATCAGTGACTTGTTGTAGTCCTGCCAACTCGATCGCGGCAGGTCGAACAGGCGCTTGCGCTCGGCAAAACTGATCGCCTGATCCGGCGACGGATCGATGAAGATGTCGCGATGATCGAAGGCAGCCACGAGGTTCGTCGCCGGCGACAGCAGCATGCCGTTGCCGAAGACGTCGCCTGACATGTCGCCGACGCCGACCGCGGTGAACGGCATGGTCTGAATGTCGGTGCCGAGTTCGCGGAAGTGGCGCTTGACCGCCTCCCAGGCGCCGCGCGCCGTGATCCCCATCTTCTTGTGGTCGTAGCCCTGGCTGCCGCCGGAGGCGAAAGCGTCGCCGAGCCAGTGGTTCTTCTCGGCCGAGATCGAGTTGGCAACGTCGGAGAAGGTGGCCGTGCCCTTGTCCGCGGCGACGACGAGGTAGGGGTCATCGCCGTCATGGCGCACGGTCGAGTCGGGCTGCACGACGGTGTCGCCGTCGAGATTGTCGGTAAGCTCGAGCAGCGACCGCACGAAAATGCGATAGGCTTCGGTGCCTTCCGCGAGCCAGGCGTCGCGATTCGAAGGCGGCGGCAGGCGTTTGGGCACGAAGCCGCCCTTGGCGCCGACTGGCACGATCACGGCATTCTTGACCTGCTGCGCCTTCACGAGGCCGAGGATCTCGGTACGGAAATCCTGCGGCCGGTCGGACCAGCGCAAGCCACCGCGCGCAACCTTTCCGAACCGCAGGTGAATGCCTTCGACACGGGGTGAGTAGACGAAGATTTCGTAGAGAGGTCGCGGAGCGGGCAGGTCGTCGATCCGGTGCGCGTCGAACTTGAAGGAGATCACCGGACGCGGATGTCCGTCCTCGCCGACCTGCCACAGATTGGTGCGGATGGTGGCCTGCACCAGATTGGTGAAGCGGCGCAGGATGCGGTCCTCATCGAGCGAGGCGACGGATTGAAGCTGCTCCTCGATTTCGGCGAGCAGCGCCGTCTCGCGTGCCGAACGCTCGGCATCGGTGCAGGCGAGGCGTGGATCGAGGCGGGTCTGGAACAGCGTGACAAGGCTGGCGGTGATCGCGGCGTTCTTGCGCAGGGTCTCCCACATATAGTCTTGGGTGAACGGCGCGCGAATCTGGTGCAGGTAACGGGACAGGGCTCGGATGGACGAGACTTCCCGCCAGCCCAGGGCCGTTCGCAGGATCAGGGCGTTATAGCCGTCGGATTCGGCGCGATCGCCGACCACCGCCATGATCGAGGCTTCCAGGCGGCGGTTGAATTCCGGGCCGATCGCGATCGGCTGGCCGTCGCTGGTCTCGATCGTCATGTCGTGCAGCCAGACCGGTGGCGGCGCCGGCATGGCGTGTGGCGCGATCTGATAGGTGCGTTCGTTGACCACGCGCAAGCCGTGATTCTCGATCACCGGCACGCGATAGGACAGCGACAGCGGGGCGCCGTGCGAGAACACCTTCAAGCCGAAATGCGTCGGATCGTCCTCACCCTCGGTGCGGTGAACCGTGATCGCCACGGGGCGCGCGGGCGTGAGTTTTTCGATCGTGGCGATATCGGCGATCGCCTGGTCGGCGCCGAACACCTCGGTGTAGCCGCCGCTAAAGGCCCGGGCGTAACGGCTGGCGAGCATGCGCGCGCGCATGCCGTCAGTCGACGCTGTGAGCGCGGCCTTCAGCTTGTCGGCCCAGGTCGCGGCGATGGCGGCGATTCCGGCTTCGAGCGTGCCACGCTCGATGACGGGCGTTTTGGCTTCATAGCGCCCGATGATGTAGTGGACGCGCGCAAGCGCCCCTTCGGGGAAGGACACGTAGGAGGCCGACAACGTCCCCTTGTAGACCTGCGCCAGGAAGGCACCGACGCGCGTGCGCACGTCGGTGTCGTATTTATCGCGCGGAATGAAGGCGAGGATGGAGACGAAGCGATCGAACTTGTCGATCCGTGCCAGCGCCCGGACGCGGGGACGCTCATAAAGGATCAGGATCTCCATGACGAAATTGTACAGGGTGTCCACGTCGATCTGGAACAGTTCGTCACGCGGATAGTCTTCAAGAATGTGCGTCAGCGCTTTGCCCGAATGACTGTTCGGGTCGAAGCCGGCGCGCTGCAGCACCTGTGAAACCTTGTGGCGGACATAGGGGATCTGTCGCGCAGAGCGGGTGTAGGCGCCGGAGGTGAACAGGCCGACGAGGCGCAATTCGCCCTCGAGCCGGCCATCGGGCGTATAGAGCTTGATGCCGACATAATCCATCCGGATACGGCGATGCACGCGGCTACTGACATTGGCCTTGATCACGATCAGCAGGGTCGGCTCGCGCATGAACTCGCGGATTTCCGACGTCATCACCACCATTTCCTTTCCGCGGCGCAGGACCTTCACGTCGGGATCGCGCAGGATGCCGAGACCATCGCCGGTCGTGATGTCGTCCGACACATCGTTGTCGGGCGAGAAGCGATATTCGCGCACGCCGAGAAAGGTGAAATTGTCCGCGCACAGCCATTGCAGGAACTGGTTGGCCTCGGCGACCTCGTCGATCGGCAACGGCGGCGGATTGGAGGAGAACGTCTTGATTGCTTCCTCCACGCGCTCGCGCATGACTCGCCAGTCAGCGACGCAAGCGCGCACCTCGCTCAATGTCCTGGTGAGGCCGTCGATCAGCTTTTGGCGGTCGGCATCGGCGTCAAGGCGAGCGATGTGAAAATGAATCAGGCTTTCGCGTGCACCCTTTGCGCCTTCCGGCAGTGCTTCGCCATGGAAGCGCAGCAGCTTGCCCTGGTGATCGCGCTCCACCGCGATGATCGGATGCGCAACCAGGGTGACCTCGATGCCTTGCTCGGCAAGCTCGGCCATGGTGGAATCGAACAGGAAGGGCATGTTGTCGTTGAGAATCTCGAGCACCGAAATCTCGCGTCCGTCCGGCATCGCCGGATTGACAACGCGGATATCTGCGCTGCCCGCTGTGCGGCGCTGCACATGCTCCCAGGTCTGCTCGGCTAGAAGGGCAAGCGATGAGGCGTCGAGGTTGGCGAGGTCCTCGATGTTGGTGTGGCCGAACAGAAGTTCGGCAAAGGTCCGGGGTGTCTTGCCCGGCTGCACGATTCCCGCGGCATCACGAATCAGAGTTGCGCGGGCCTTGTCGTCACGCCACGCTTCCATAACGTCCTCCCTTTCTCGCCACATCCAACCGCAGTCGCGATCATCAGGTCGATCCTGGAGCGCACTTCTTCGAGCGCCATTATCCAGGTTGCGCGAAATCTCTGGTCCCGCAGCTTCGACATTATCACCCCGGAGCGGCCAAGGCGCGCGGAGCCGTGGGGCGCGAACCGAAATACCCTAATTAGAGCGTCCAGGCCAAAGCCGGTGACGACGGGCTGGCGGCGCCGCAGGAATCTCGCACAATTTCAACTACATAGAAGTTCGTTATGGTGTTCAGCATGGCGCGCCATTTCGGCGCCAATCTGAAAAAGCGCAGCCAAGTTTCCAAGCCAGGCCGGATCTGAATTCCGGCCGTCTTACTTGCCCATCCGCAGGCCTTTGGTGGTGAAGCGCTGTGTCCGGCCGCCCTCGCGCAGAGGTCGCCGCGTTCCGGCGGCCTTGCCGGTGCCGGGCGGCTGGTGCGCGGGCACCAACTGATCGGGACGCGAGCCGATCAGATCGGCGCGGCCCATCTGTTTCAGCGCCTCGCGCAGCAGCGGCCAGTTGTCCGGGTCGTGGTAGCGCAGGAACGCCTTGTGCAGCCGGCGTTGCCTGAGGCCCTTGATCGCCTCGACCTTGTCGCTCGCCCCGCGGCGCACGCCGCGCAGCGGATTGACGCCGGTGTGATACATCGCCGTCGCGGTCGCCATCGGCGAGGGCAGGAACGTCTGCACCTGATCGGCGCGGTAGCGGTTCTTCTTGAGCCAGAGCGCGAGGTTCATCATGTCCTCGTCGGTCGTTCCCGGATGCGCGGCGATGAAATACGGGATCAAATAGTATTTTTTGCCGGCCTGCTCGGCCGCGGCATCGAACATTTTCTTGAAGCGATTGTAGGCGCCGATGCCCGGCTTCATCATCTTGTCGAGCGGGCCGCGCTCGGTGTGCTCGGGCGCGATCTTCAGGTAGCCGCCGACGTGATGGGTGACGAGCTCCTTGATGTATTCGGGGCTCTCGACCGCGAGGTCGTAGCGCACGCCGGACGCCACCATCACCCGCTTGACGCCCTTCACCTCGCGCACCTTGCGATAGAGCCGGATCAGGTCGTCATGCGAGGTGTTGAGGTTCGGACAGATCTCGGGGAAGACACAGGACGGCCGCCGGCATGCCGCCTCGATCTTCGGATCCTTGCAGGCCATCCGGTACATGTTGGCGGTCGGCCCGCCAATGTCGGAGATCACGCCGGTGAAGCCCGGCGTCTTGTCGCGGATGCGCTCGATCTCGCGCAGGATCGAGCCCTCCGAGCGGTTCTGGATGATGCGGCCCTCGTGCTCGGTGATCGAGCAGAACGTGCAGCCGCCGAAGCAGCCGCGCATGATCGTCACCGAGAAGCGGATCATCTCCCAGGCCGGGATCTTGGCGTCCTTGTAGGAGGGATGCGGCGCACGCGCGTAGGGCAAGTCGTAGACGGAGTCCATCTCGGCCGTCGACAGCGGGATCGGCGGCGGATTCAGCCACAAATCGCGGTCACCGTGACGCTGAACCAGCGGCCGCGCATTGCCGGGATTGCTCTCCCGATGCAGCACGCGCGAGGCACGTGCATAGGCCTCGCGGTCCTGCTCGACCTGTTCGCAGGCCGGCAGGCGGATCACGACGTTGCCCGCCTGGCGCGATGCGCCCTCGTCGGCGGAGTCGAGATCGTCGGCATGCAGCTCGGCGTAATCCTCGGGCACGCGGCGGAACAGCGCGACGCCCCTGATCGAGTCGAGATCGCGCGGTGCTTCACCATTGGCGAGCCGGTGCGCCACCTCGACGATGGCGCGTTCCGCGTTGCCGTAGAGCAGAAGGTCCGCCTTGGCGTCCGCCAGCACCGAGCGGCGTACCTTGTCGGACCAATAGTCGTAATGCGCGATGCGTCGCAGCGACGCCTCGATGCCGCCGAGCACGATCGGCACGTCCTTGAACGCCTCGCGGCAGCGCTGGGCATAGACGATGGTGCAGCGGTCCGGCCGGCGGCCGCCCTCGCCGTCCGGCGTGTAGGCGTCGTCATGGCGCAGCCGCCGGTCCGCCGTATAGCGGTTGACCATCGAGTCCATGTTGCCGCCGGTGACGCCGAAGAACACGCGCGGCTTTCCCAGCGCCTTGAACGGTTCGGCCGATTGCCAGTCGGGCTGCGCGATGATGCCGACCCTGAAGCCCTGGGCCTCCAGCAACCTGCCAATGATCGCCATGCCAAAGCTTGGATGGTCGACATAGGCATCGCCCGTCACCAGCACGATATCGCATTGGTCCCAGCCGAGCGCCGTCATCTCGGCGCGGTTCATCGGCAGGAACGGCGCCGCCTTATCGGCGCGCGCCTGGTGGCGCGGCCACGACGTCAGGGACATTTCGGCGTTGGCAAGGGTGCTCATAGCCGCCACGCATAAGACTCCGGCGTCGCGAATTCAACCAATCAGCATGCCGCACGGCCCGATCGCCTATTGCCATGGCCGAAGAGTTTCGGATCGGGCCTAAGGGGATTGGAGTGGTGGTCAGCAAATCATGCTGATATCTCAACGGCATAAGAGGATCAATGTCGCGCCATTCTGCTGCATCCTCCCAACCGGCAATCCCGGCGATGCCATTGGCGGCGTTCCCTTTGCTCGATCAAGGGGTCAGCCGATTGAGGCGATCGTCGGCCTGATGGCAAGGCCCGATTGCCGGGTGCAGAAACTTCGGGATGCAACCCGAAGCAATTCGGCAACACCTGGCGGGAAAATTCCGGCGCTCAACGACGTTGAAGACGAGTTCAATCGAACGGTTGATGTCGGGCTCGCGGTCTTGTCCCACATTCGCGGCCGCCGCATCCGGTCAACCCGTCAGGACCGGCCGAAGTTCTGGAGTTGAGAGCGCAAATGCCTCACGCGATCGTTGAAGCCATGTTCCGTTTGACTAAATCCGTCGCGTGCGCCGCGCTCGTTCGCCGCGTCGCCTTCGCCGGAGTTGTCCTGGTGTTGGGCATGTCTGAGCCAGGTGTCTCTCCGGCAGCGGCACAGAATTGCTACTCCTCCGGAAGTTCATTCGTAGGCAACTGCGACGCCTCGGCGGGCCCGGCGGCAGCGACGGCCATCGGCAATTCCGCCGGTGCGTCCGGATTCAGCGCCACGGCCATTGGCGACAATGCGGGCGCAAATAACAATGCGACGGCGGTCGGCGCTGGTGCGTACGCGAGTGACTCCGACACATCATTGGGCAAAAGTGCCGGCTCCTTTTCTATCGGTGCTGGAACGGGCGTGACGAGCGTCGGCGCATACGCCAATCGAGGAGCCAGCGATTTCAACAATTGGAGTACGGCAATTGGTGCCGGCGTTAATGGTACTGCTGCGATGTCGTCCGGAGCGTACAGTGTCGCGATCGGTGGGGGGCGATGGCGTATCCGGGCTGACCGGCGCAAGTTCCAGCGGTGGAAAATCGGTCGCGATCGGCGTGAGTAGCGCCGCGGCGGGGGTGTCCTCGACGGCCATAGGAAGCGGCGCCAGCGCCAGCGCCGACAATGCCGTCGCCCTGGGCAATACGGTGACGGCAACCGGCGGCAATGCCTTCGCGGCCGGCAACAACTCCCACGCCACCGGGGCGAGTGCCGTCGCGATCGGCGATGGCGCGACCGCCGGTACGGGAGCGAATGCCATTGCCATCGGCACCGGCGCGGTCGCGACCGGATCGATTGCGATCGGCGCCAGTTCGGCGGCGGCGCTCGGCAACACCGCCATCGGCGACGGGGCAAAGGCAAGTGTCGCCGCGGGCAGTTCTGCCTTCGGCAACGGCGCGGTGGCCTCGGACCTCAATGCGACGGCGACCGGCGCCGGAAGCAAGGCAACGGCTGCGGCCGCGACGGCCTACGGTCAGGGCAGCACAGCCTCCGCCGTCAGCGCG
>NZ_LGHK01000066.1 GCF_001908235.1 Bradyrhizobium sp. NAS96.2 | reverse complement strand
CCTGCACAGGCCGCGGCCCAGGCGGCGACCGCGCCGAACAGCAGCGCCGCCGCAATCGAGAACGCCAGGATCACCGCGCTGCGTCGCGACCGCTGGATGGCGGTTCGGGCATCGCCGATGACGCTGTCGACGCGCTTCTCGGCCTCGGCAGCAGCCAGTCCGGTCGCGGCTGCGACCTGCTGGATCAGATAGCTGTGATCCTCGGTGCTGACGCCGCTATGGCCGGAACTGGTCAACAGAATGCGGCCCGCTTCCGCGCGCTCATAGCCGATGTCGATATTGGCGGGACGCCGTGCCGACCGGTACAGGTGGTCGAGCTCGCTGCTCAGCAGCGGCTCGGCTGCTGTCGCGGACGGGCGGTTCTGGACCACCGGGCGCGCGGCCGACAGGCCGACCAGCGCCACGATTGCCGCCCCCAGAATGACTGCGATCGCCCAGGCCGTCAGGCCATGCAGTCCATCGCTGGCCTCGATCACATCCGACGGTGTCGCACCGATGATGCGATGCGCGCGGCCGGCGATATAGCCGCCGACGCCGAAGCTCACCAGCGCCTGCAGGATCAGATACAGCCCGGACAGCAGCGCGAGCGCAGCCGATGCGTCACGCCATGACGACGAGCTCGAACTCACGCCCAATCCGACTGCCGCGCCAAAGCCGATAAGGATCGCCGACAGTGCCGTCGCGACCAGCGCGCCGGCAAACACCGGGCTCCATTGTATCCGAAGGCCGGTCCTGCGGTCGGCGGACACGGCAAGCCCTCGCTCGTTATCCATGGCGCGCCTACCGCAGTCCGAAGAACGACAGTATGGCGAGAATGACTACGATCAGCCCCACCAGATAAATCAATTGGTTCATGCAAGCCTCCTCCGCTCGACTTCGTTCTGACAATCTGGCCGCGACGGTAAAGTTCCTATGCGGACGAGCGGACGCCGTGCGGAGATGACAATCAGCCAACGGCATCGCCGCTTCATGCGGTCAGAACAAGAAGTTCAGTTCGCTTTGACCAACTGCGATAGAGCGTTCGGTCAATAAAGAAGGGCTCCGCCGAAGCGACGCCCTCCGCGGCTATCGCGACGAACGTCCAGCGCCCGCAATGTCTGCTCAGCTCTACGGTTTGCGCTCGTCCTGACCGGCGGCGATCCGCCCGCGCTGCAAGGCTTTAGCGTGACGCATCGCTTGGCGGCGTTGCGGTGCGACAGCCGTATTTTGCCGCGGAGTTCGGCAATTGCTTTTGCGATTCTTGCTGTAACGCCGGCTTGCCGGAGCGCTGCACATTGGTCCGCTATTCGGACCGGAGGGCGCTAATCGGCTGTAAGGGATCGGAGCCGATTGCCACCGCGATCTCGATGAGCTCCAGGATATCGAGCTGGCGGTGGTCCCCCTCAGACCATTCCTCAGACCTTGGCTCCCAAGAGCGACCGGCCCGGCCCGTTATCAGGACCGAGGGCTGTTGTAATCGGCCCACCATCGAGCTATCGCGCAAGTTTGTTCGTCCCAAAGCGCCGTAGGTAGATCCGGGACCGATATGCGGACGCTGAACTCGCCGGTCGCTGCGTCGTGAAACCATTCTGTCGCGGCGAAGTCGAAGCCAAAGCTTCCGGCGTGACGTATCGGAAAGCCGGCTTGACCGAGATCTGCGCTCATCTCTGAGGCCGCTTTCCTCGCCGCTTCTTCATCCAGCCGATGCCTGCACTTGAGCGTGACATAAAGTCCATGGGCGAAGTTCAGTTCGCCGGTGAGCCCGCCGAGCGCGTCTCGAAAAAAACGAGCAGTGCGGCGTCCATTGCGAAGGATGGCAGCCACTCGCCTGCTGGTCAGCGACCGATAATCCGAGCTTCCGACAAAGGGCGGGAAGTGAGCTGGTAACGCAGCGCCTCCGAGGAGCCTGACCGCATTCCGCATCTCGTCCGGCAGCTTCCTAAGCTGCGAGCGGCCCCTTGAATCGTTCTTTAGATGCATGAAGGCCGCGGACCCCAACCGTCCATATTCCGCCCCGAGCGAATCAAGCTTGGTATGGCTTCGGATCATGGCCGTTGGCACCTCGGATTTCCGTGCCCGTCGTAAGACCCGCCTGATCCGGCCAGATCCGCCAGAAAAGCAAGTGGTGTCGAATATCAGAAGGTCGAACCCTTCCCAACATGATCGCAGGCAGGCTTCGAAATTCTTCGCCGTCGTGCAGGAATCGAGAAGCAGGAGTCGGGGTGCTCGCGAGCGAGAGACGGGCTCATCCAATGCTCCCTCGGCCGTGATGATCCTTAAGTGGGGGGCGTATGCCTTGATGAACTCCAAAGTTTCACCGTATGTCCCAGGCAGGACCACGATAACCGCTCGATCGAACACATGAGAGGATGCCAAGAGCAGCGCCGAGATGGAGGCCATGCCCGAAGAGGTGTAGATGGTTTCGCATCTGGCTTCCGCTTCGACCCCATAGAACGATGGCCCAATCACATCGAGATCGGCGCGCTGATAGTCATAGCGGAATTTGAACGGGCCATCGCCGGCTTGCTCCCCCTGTGACCATGCGGTTTCGGTCGTGGCCCAATCGTTCAGATCGTGTTGAGCTCTAAGCGCAGCCGTTAGCCTGAATTTATGTTCGATCACTTGATCGATCGATCGCGGAGGAGCCAATGCGAGCGGCGTGTCCAAGCAATCATCCAGAAGCTTGAGCTCATCGGACTTCCGACGCAGATAAGCTTCGGTGGTCTCCATGTTACGCTCGCCGATCGTCCAGTATCTGAAACGTTCGATCTCGGCCTTGGCTCCTAATTTGTCGATCGGAAGCGTCCGCGCAGCGGCAGCGGTACGGTGAGATGAAGCATCGGACGCGCTCGATAGGACCGCCGGCTCGGCTAGAACCGCTCGGGGCGCGGAAACCAGGATAGCGCCCACGATCGGCCGGTCCCGGGCCGGCGATAGTCCGACCCTTTGGACCTCAGTCGTGCGGGGGCTGCTTGGCGGGCGGACCGCTCTTGTTGCCCGGCAGTCCCTTGATGTTCGACGGGTCCTGCGTTCGAACCGTCGGGTTCTCCTGGTTCGTTGTCGAGCTAGAACCCACAGTCTCACCTGGTTTGGCGGGAGGACCGCTCTTGTTTCCCGGCTGGCCAGGTATGCCCGTGCCAGAACTCTGCGCGCTGGGGGCAGTAGAAACGTCCGGGTTGGTCGCTTGAGCCGACACCGCAGAAGGCAGAACCGTCAGCACAAGGGCAGCGGCACTTATTATCAGCTTCATGGTGTTACGTCCTATAAGGATGGTATCAGAGCGAACGTGCGCTTCATCAGCGCGTTCCGATCGCAGGTAAATTTAAGGAGAGAGCATGGACGCATCCGCGACTGGACAAAGGCCCTATAGCTCAACCTCCATCGCCGGATGATCCGTATCCAGCACTTGCAAGAACCGCGGCGCACAATTGGAACCGTCACGCGCCGCCGACGTTTCAACCGGGAGACGTCGATTGGAGCCAGGAGACGAAACTGGGCGTAGTCGCGTTCGCCTGTTTGCGACCATAGCAAACAGGGCGTCGTATGAGGGGCAGGCGCGCGCCTACTTTCAGCCGGCCTAAGGCCGGGACTCAGATTTCTGGCCGCAGGCCGAGCGCGAACTCGCGGATAATGAGATGATTAACTGACGCTTGGAGCGGCGGCCGAAGTGGACCCCGGTCCACGAACTGTCGCTACATGCGTTGCAAAGAACACTGTTCGCGTGTTCGCGGCCTTCCCTTCAATCGCAGTGTGGCGTCGCGGGACCTCGAAGATTTCTGCGACAGACGTCTGGGCAGACGGTCTGTAAGGCCTTGTCGTGTTCGTAGTTCGGTATGTTTTCTCCTTCACGCTGCGCGGCGTTTGCGAGTTCTCGCGGCCTTTTTGGCCGACCTGGAACGTTCAGCCGCCGGCCGGTTAGCTGATGCCTTTCCGCCGAGCTTGCCACCCTTGCGCGATGGCGAATGGTCTTCCTTGGCACCTCTGCCGGATCCGCTCTTCTTGCCACCATGCGTTTCTTTATTGACCGTTGCCCATGCCCGCCGTTCGGCCTCCTTATCGTCAACGCCTCGGGCTTCGTAACCTTCCTCAATGTGTTCGGCCTTTCGCTTCTGCTTGTCAGTGTAGCTCGATTTGTCTCCGCGGGGCATGACCGCCTCCTTTGCCAAGTTTCGTGTGCTGTATCTTCGACGCCCACCTACCTACGTAATTCGTCAATTAGCTTGGCCGTCTCAGCTGTTGCAGGTCAGACGCCTGGGCATCGGTCATTGACGCGTTTCCCGACAACCAGTCATCACGGTCCTTGTTTGGTACTTGTGGCGCTTTCCTTGCTCATGAATACCTCCTTGCGCTAGAAACGGCAGGGTTCGTGAGGTGTTCCTGTAAGACCACGAGTCCTTGACAGCCCTCATCCCAGCGCGCGCCGGACACGGTCGCGAAGGCCGGGTTCCGGCTTCGCTCGCCATCGCCCACTGCGACCGACACCCGGTTAGCGATGACGTTTGGTTCCTTGACGCGCTACGCCGGCCGAGGAGAGGAAGGTCTGCACGGCGAGTTCGTCTCGCTATCGTTATCCTCGGCCGGCCTCCAGGAACGCTCGCGTAACTGCGCAATTGAAATCCATCAGTTTGCGGAGAGAGCCATGTCGGACTATCCAAAGCCGCCCTACCCCGACCAGAAGCAGTCGATGCCCGGCGTCACCGGCAGAATGAATCCGCGTCCGGACCACGGCGAGTCCAGTTATCGGGGCTCTGGCAAGTTGGCCGGCAAGCGAGCGGTGATCACCGGCGGCGACAGTGGCATTGGGCGCGCCGTGGCCATCGCCTACGCTCGCGAAGGCGCCGACCTTCTCATCTCCTATCTCGATGAGCACGACGACGCGCATGAGGTGAAGGCGCTGATTCAGGCCGAAGGACGCAGGGCCGTCCTCATCGCGGGGGACCTTCGCAGCCCCGAGCAATGCCGTGCCGTGATCGAACGCGCCGTCGAGGATTTCGGGGGACTGGACATCCTCGTGAACAACGCCGCTCACCAGGCCAGTTTCCAGGATATTGCAGATATCTCCGACGAGGAATGGCGGCTGACCTTCGACGTCAACATCCACGCGATGTTCTATTTGGCAAAGGCGGCCGTCCCGCATATGCGGCCAGGCAGCGTGATCATCAACACGGCGTCGATCAATTCGGACATGCCGAATCCGATTCTGCTCGCCTATGCCACGACCAAGGGCGCGATCCAGAATTTTACCGGAGGACTTGCGCAGATGTTGGCCGAGAGGGGCATTCGCGTGAACGCCGTCGCGCCGGGGCCGATCTGGACCCCGCTGATCCCATCGACATTGCCGGGCGAGTCAGTGAGGCATTTTGGCAAGCAGGTCCCGCTGAAGCGGGCCGGCCAGCCCGCCGAGCTTGCGACGGCCTATGTCATGCTGGCCGATCCCCGCTCGAGCTATACGTCAGGGACAACGGTCGCAGTTACCGGCGGAAAGCCGTTCATCTAGGACGTTGAACATAGCGGCCCCCCGCAGAAGCACCTGCAAATTGGAGTTCGATACGGATCTGAAGGCGTTCACGCTTGCGAAGCCGCTCATGGCTGGGCTCACCGAGACGAACCTCAGGGATATAAGGCATCTGCCGCGCCGTGGCGGAGCTCGAGCAGTTCTTTCGGGCGAGCTGAAGTTTCTAGGATGGCGCGGGCCCGGCGCGGCCGTTAGAGCGATCAAACGACTATCGGTATGATCTGCATGGTGTGCCCACGGCTTCGCGCGCGTTGGCAGCCTCCCTCCACGCCCGGCTCCTAGCTACTCGGAAGAGGTCGTCGGGGCCGGGACGCCTTTCGGGGCGCTGCAATGGCAGAAATGCCGGCAAATCAATGGCCGAAGACCAACCATAGCAAGATGATCACCGGAATCGGCACGCCCAAAAGCCAAAGCAAAACTCCTCGTCCCATTTTCGTTTCTCCTCATGAAAAACGGGCAACGCCAGGGACCGCATCCGTGTTCCTAGCTAATCGCGCTGGTCGCTGATAACGGTCGTATACGTAGCGTCGGCGGGAATCTGGGCTTCGTACTGCTTGGCTTTTTCGAGTAGTGCATCGCGAACTGGACCATCCGGTAAAAGCGCGGCTTGATGGCGTGCTTCTCTCGCGCATTCCGCGGCTTTACTTGCCAGCTCCTCAGTCTCGCGAGACATCATCATCGCTCCACTCGATTCCGAGCTCTTTGCGTACGACGGCCGCCGAATTGCCGACCTTATCAACGGCCTGTCGAAGTTCTTCCTCCGACACGCCCAGGGCGCGGGTCCAGTATTTAACTTCAATGGCTCGATGCATATTGATATGCGAACGGTCGGGTTGCTCTTTCTTGGTCAGATTGCCCACGACACTTTCTCCTCGCGGAAAGAAACGCCAGCAAACTCGCGATGTTCCCTGTCATCGCATTGGCGGCCCCAGGATGCGGGCAAGCGCCGCCCAACAAGCCGACGACGTAGTCGTGACAAAGTCACCCGCTTCGAAGCAGGCAAGCAAACTGGAATGCTCGTCGGCCTTCCTGACGCTCCAGCCGGGCTGCGACACGGGTCGCGTTCGCGCGATTCCCTGTCCACGCTGGTTGAGTGAACCGTGGTGCTGGCGTGGTGGGTGATCTCCGCTGACCAGCGAACTTCGGTTATTCCGCCTCAAGATCTCAACGGCGTGCGGTGCTGACGGAAGCTTGGAATGATTTACCGTCCAACTTTGCCATTGCGGTTGGTGAAGCGGGCATTGCCGAGACCGGTGCCGATCGTCAGAACGGCCCAACGCTTCACGTCCTGCATGAAGGGCACCTCGGACAATCCCTGCACGACGCCGTCATTGTGCATGACGATGGTAGTATCGTGGTCGCGGATTTGCGGGATGGCCTCGACCAGGCTGGCAGGCAGGTTGAACTTGCTGCTCTCCCAGTTGCCTGGCAGGTTCTGCGCACCTTTCTCGATCGAGCCGTCGCTCTTGATGACGCCGGGACAGGCAATGCCGATGAACGGCGCGAGTTTGAGCCCTTCGTCCTCCGCCTCGCTAACCAGGTCCTTGAGCATCTTGATCAGGCGTTTGACTGCCCCCTCGCGGCTCGGCTCGTCATCGGCATGACGCCAGAACGCGGATTTCCAAACAGCGGCCTTGGAGAAGTCCGGGGACCTCCTCCGGCGCGTTTCCACGACACCGCAGCGGATGTTCTTTCCGCCGATGTCGACGGCCAGAATCGAGTCGTGGCCGTCGAATATCCAGGACGGAGCAAGGTGCAGCGCTCCGATCAGCCCGGCCTCATCCGGATGATGGCGAATCGGGATCATTTCGATTTTGAAGTCCTCCGACTTGAGGATGATTTCGGTACGGGCGATCGCGAGCTCACCGAGCCGGCTGTCGCGGAAGCCACCACCCAGGACGATCCGTTCGGTCTTCTCCCACGCCTTCGATTTGAGGAACCGTCGGGTCACGTGCGCGAGTTCGTGGGCGAAATCCTCAACAACGCTATGCACGACCGCAGACGCTTCGGTGTCGTCACCGACTAGTATGGAGTCGAGCACCTTCTTGCTGATGCTCTCGGAAGGCTCCTTCCCGAACGGGTCCTTACCGGTCTTGCGCAGCGGGTTCCGCCACTTGTCCAAGATCTCCCGGAAGGCGCTCTGGCTGGCGCGGTCTCCAAGAAATCCGTCCTCATCCTTTAGCTCGATGTTGAAGCTGACGATCTCCACCAACGGCAGGCGCGAGGCTCCGTGGCCAGCGATGCCGGTGGTGCCGATCGTTTCGTCTGTCATCCTGAAAACCTCGAACAAGTCACTCGCGCCCGTCCGGTTAACAGGCGCCGCCAAATCCTCAGTTCCTCAGCCGGGCTTCGCCGGGTGCAATGTGCGCGGGTGACGATCGTGCAGCAGGCGCGCAAGGTCCTCGCGCTCCGTCGTACGCCCCTTCATGGCCAGCTCGAAAATGGCCTCCTGGATGTCGCGCGGCATACTGCCCCACACGTCCATCGCGGCCTTTCCAAGCAGCTTGGCGAAGTGGTCATTCGTCATTTCGGCGTTTCCTATCCGGCGAATAGAGAGGAACGACGGTCAGACGGCGGCGTTCCAATGCCATCGATTGCCAAAGGAGAATTGACAATGGGTATCTTCACCAAAGACATCAAATCGATGGAGGATCTGCTCATCCACGGTCTGGAGGACGTCTACTACGCGGAGCAACAGATCCTCAAATCGTTGCCCAAAATGATCAACAAGGCCACGAACCGGGATCTCGCAACGGGCTTGAAGAACCATCTCGAAGAGACGAAAAACCAGGTCGAGCGGCTCGACAAGGTTTTCGCCAAACTCGGCAAGCAGCCAAGCGGCGCGAAGTGCCCGGCAATCGACGGCATCATCGAAGAGGCGGACGAGACCGCCAGCGAGATCGAAGACAAGGCCGTGCTGGATGCAGCGCTTGTTGCGGCCGCGCAGGCCGTGGAGCACTATGAAATATGCCGGTACGGGACGCTGATCGCATGGGCCGAGCAGCTGGACCACGAGGAGATCGTGCGCTTTCTCACGACCAACCTGAACGAGGAGAAGGCCGCAAACGCCAAACTGAACACGGTGGCGTTGCGCAAGGGCGTCAATGCCAAGGCATCGGCTTGAGGCGGTCACCCGAGCCGTCCTAGCGGCTCCGCGGAACCGCGCGGCCGGCGGTTCGTCCGGCTCGACGCGCGAAGCGCACCCTGCGCCGGACGAACCAGGCCGCAACCGAGACCAGCAGCCACGCCAGCGACGCTCCGATGAACGCGCCAGCCACGCTCCTTTCGACCGCCATCCAGAATACGGCCGCAAACGTCAGCATGCCGAGCGCACCGAGGGTGGCGCCCGCCGCATCGAGCGCAGCCGCACACTGCCCGCGCCGCTCGCCGTCAAAGCCTGCCTCCCGCTTGTGGCGGACTTCGTGCTTCTCAATTAGCGTGGCGCTGGCGCAAAAGATAGCAGGAAGCGCGAGAAAGAGGCCGCCCATAGGGGCACCGTAGCGGCTGCTGATGAAACCGGTGAACACCGTCGCGGCGCCGCCGAGCACGAAGCGGATCAGATATTCGTACCAACGGCCCTGCTTCAGCGACGAGGTCGATAAGCGGATCGGCGTCGTCACGTCTGTGCTCCGGCGAGGCTCCACAGGCCGAAGGCCGCGGTCAGCCAGACGACGAGCGACAGAGCTGTGGCGGGCAGCGCCTGCATGCGCGCGCGGACGAGAAGGTGACAGACCACGACGCTGTAGACCGCCAGCGCAATCGCGCCCGCCATCATCGAGAGACTTTGCGAGCCGGCATAGGCGGCGCCATGCTGATAGATCGCGATTCCGAGCGTCGCAAGCGCGACGGATGGCGCGGCGCCGAACAGCCCGGCGAAGCTCTTCGGTCGCAGCACGTCTCCAAGCATCGCAAAGGCCGATACAACAGCGCCGCCGACGAGGAATCGCACCACGTATTCGGTCATTTTGGTCGCTTCCAGAGTTTCGCCAGAAGTCCCCCCCGACCCGTAGATCGGATCGTTGCGCGGTCGCGGCACCTTCGGAATGGTCTTCAGTGCCCGCGGGTAATCTTCGACGGTTCTGCATTCATCGTACACTCCGGCCGGCGGGTACGCGCCGACGACAAGGAAGTCATCATCTGCCGACAGGCATTGGTGGCCCGTGCCGGCCGGCAGGACAGCGACGTCGCCGGCCTTCATTGTGAAGATCCGGCCCTTGTTGCCGCCAAAGCGGACGCGTCCTTTTCCGCGCGCGATCCCGAGCACCTCATGGATCCTGGAGTGGTAATGCACGTAGTCGTAAATGCCGTTGCGCCAGCTGTCGCCCCACCGGTTGGCTTCGAACAGGTCCTCGATCACGGCCGCCGGATCGTGGCGTTCGTCGAGATCGACAGCGCCCCGATAAATGATCAGCGGCCATCGGGGGTGATTGGGGACGAGACCATCGTCCTTGAATCGAACAGTATGGGGCTTTCGATTCCTTGCAAGGTTTGCGGCATTGCGCTTGCCTGGTCGTCTCAGGCCGGTGGCGCGCTCCGCGTATCCCTTCAGGTCTTCAAGAATCGGCATGCTTGCCCTCGTTCGAAGCTTCGGCCGGATAGCCGGTCCATAGACGCATGAACCGCTCCAGAATTGCTCCCAACGCGAATCCTACGAGGACGTCGCTCGCCCAATGGGCCAAGACGACTATGCGCGTCAGCGAAAGTCCGATCGCGAATACCCAGATCGCTCTTCGTGATCGTGTGGGCAAGTTGCCTGCCGCCGACGCCAGCGCGCCCATGTGCAGCGCGTGGCCGGACGGAAAGGCGTCGTCGCGCTTGCCGGAAAACGGAACTCCACGCAGGTGGCTGAGCACCATGACCCGATCGGGGCGCCTTTGGTCGAACAGCGACTTCATGAGGTGCGGTAAAAGGGAAGCAGCGACCGTGACGAGCAGCGCATGATCTCCCGCCCGACGCTGGGCGGCGCTGCCGCGGCGGGAGACGAGCCATCCGGCCGCGACCAGAAACAGAAGCACTTTTTCGTCGGCGCCCCAAGTCAGGCCCCGGGCGATCATTTCAGGAACTGGTTTGGTATTGCGAGCAATGACGTCCGCGACCGCGATATCTGTCCCGGTCGGCCTGACGGTGATCGGAAAGCGGCTGCTTCGACTTCTGGCTACGGTTCGCATCGTCTAGGAACCAAATTAGATACCTTCCAACGCGTCACGGCGGCATCGGTTCATCTATGATGCCTTCCGACAGGCTGGATTCGCTACCCATCAATGTCCTCGGCCGCATGCCGCCTCGTTGATCGTCAGCTACCCGAGGACGAAAGCCGATTGCGGCCGCCTGTGTGGATTCGATCGGCGACATCTGCCCGAAAGTGAGCCCGGCCTTGCGAACACGAACCCTCTCTCAGGTCCTCCGCTTCCGTCCGGCTTCGCGGTTCGACGTAGCTTCGCGAGCTAGCCGCTCCGCCTTCAGGCGCTCGCGGTTTGCATGGAACGCGCGTTGGGCGCGTTCGTACTCCGACTGTCTTGGCATCGAAGGTCGAATAGGACCCTCCGCTGCTCGGCAACGTTTGATAAGCGATGACGTTCGGGCTGACGCTCGCTGCCTGGTGCCGGGTGACCGTTAAGTGCGACAGCTCGTAGCCAGCGGCTGGCGCCGCGAAGATCGCGCAGCTGACTAACGTATGCCGCTGCGCGGTCAGGCCCCGCAGCGCCCGGGCGCGCCGGCTTTTGGCACGGTCTGCGTCGCGTGCCGGTTCATAGTTAGGAACCGTTGCCATTTTTTTTCGTTGCACCTCCGCCGATTGGTACGGCTATTGGAGGAGAAAATATGAACGTTAAAGCGATTGTCGCGGCATCGTTGCTTGCCGCTTTCGTCACGCCGGTACTCGCAGCTGACGAATTCTACGTCGTGCAGGACGTGAAGACGAAGAAATGCACGGTCGTCGACAAGAAGCCGACCGACACGACGACCACCGTCGTCAGTCCGTCAGGCACCGTCTACAAGACGCGCTCCGAGGCCGAGACCGGCATGAAGAGCGTGAAGGTCTGCACTTCCGACTGAAGAGTGCTGGCATGCCAGCCATCATTCTCTGGGCCGTGCCAGTAATTGCCATGAGCGGTGGCATCTAGCTGATCGGTCATCTGGACTAAAGACGAGGAGTTCTTTCATGAAGAAGTTTGCTATCGGCTGCATTATGGCTGCGGCGATTGCCTCCGCCGCGCATGCCGCCAACACTATGCCCTCCGCTCCGACGGAGAGCTGGACTATAAGCAACTATTACAAGCAGAATGTCTATGACCCGAAGGAATCCAAGATCGGGACGATCGACGACGTGCTTGTCGACAAGTCCGGCAAAGTGACCGGCTTGGTCATCGGCGTCGGCGGCTTTCTTGGCGCCGGTGAGAAGGACGTGATCGTGCCGTACACGGCGGTCAAATCCCAAAAGAAGGACGACAAATGGTGGCTCACGCTCGACGAGACCAAGGACAGCCTAAAGGCTGCGCCAGGTTTCAAATACGATCGGGCGAGCACGACCTGGAAGCCCGAAAGCAAGTAACACTGAAATCCCGTCTCCTCGCTGACGAGGAGACGGGCGTCGGCAGGAGCTTCCGCGTCCACCCCTCCCGAGAAGAAATTTAGGCCCTCGCCGTGCGCCGCTTCCGCCGCTTCGCCCGAACGGCATGATACCTCGCGCTGGTCTGGGGTTTAATGAACAAAGCCGCGACGCTCGGATGTTGTCTGCGGATCTCATTTTCGATCGAAACGACGCAGTGCTCGATATCGTCGGCACGCTTGTCGTTCGCGAACTCGACGCTCAGCGCCGCGACAACCTCGGCCGGCGATAATTGCGTGGTCAGGAGCCCGTTGACCCGAAGCACGCCGGGCGACTGGCGCGCGATGTCGAGGATGGAGCATGACAACTCGGAATGGGCGGGCTCACCAATCAGGAGGCTCTTGCTCTCCCTGGCGAGCCCGATGGACGCGACGCCGAGCAAAATCCCGATCAGGATCGAGCCGACGCCGTCCCAGACCGGCTGTGCCACCAGCACCGCCGCCGCAGTCGTGGCAGCTGCAATCACGATGCCTATCAACGCGGCGGTGTCTTCCAGCAGCACCATGAAGGCGGGAGGGTCCTTGCTGCGGACGAAGGCCTCGTACCAGCCGAACCGCGCATGCTCCGACCGGAAGCGGCGCAGAGCAAAAAGCCACGAGGCGGCTTCGAAAAGGAACGACAGTCCGAGCACGACGAAGCTGACAACAGGATCCTCGATTGGCTCGGGTGCGGTAACATGGATGACGCCCTGATAAAGCGAGACGCCGGCGCCGAGCGAGAAAATCAGCAGCGCGACGATGAAGCTCCAGAAATACAGCTCGCGCCCATAGCCGAGCGGGTGGGATTCGTCGGGCGGACGGCTCGCGCGATGGTAGCCATAGAGTAGCAGCACCTCATTGGTGCTATCGACCACAGAATGCACGGCTTCGCTCATCATCGCCGAGCTTCCTGTCCAGGCTGCGGCTCCGATCTTGGTAGCCGCAACGAGAACGTTGCCGGCAAGCGCGGCATAGACGATGGTCTTCGATGATCCTTCCGTCGCCATGCTCCTCCGAATCTTCGAACGTGAGGCCAATCCGCGGCTGTCGCAAATCGATCGGCCCGGAAGCCCTCATTTCGGAACCGGATCAGATATCCCCGCCCCGGGATCCTCAAGCCGCCCATGTCGGGCAAGCTTCACGGCGCGGGCCAACGCGCGCGCCGTGTTCAGCACCTCCTGCTGAAATTCGCGGTCTTTATCCAGCTCGCGATGGGACATGGCATACTGCTCCATGTAGCCGACATACCCGTCCAGCTCGCCGAAGCGGCCCGCCGAAATCAAGTGCATGTCGGTCAACCAATCGGACAGGGTTCGGCGCACGCCCTCGGCGCCGACGCTGTCGCCGTGAACGATCAGGCCGAAATGCCGGCCGGCGAGATGGCGTGGATACGACCAGCCCTTTAGTTCGAGGGCCTTGGCTTCATCGGCTTTCTTGCCGTGAGTCGAGGTCGGATCCGGATTGCCGCCGTCGGCGCAGACCAGGCGATCCATCATCGCCTTGAGGCCGCCCGGCACGTGATACCAGTTCACCGGTGTTACGATTAGGATGCCATGGGCGGCGACCCAGAGTGGATAGATCTCGTTCATCCAGTCGTCGGTCTGGCCAAGCGAGTAGTTCGGATAGCAGCTACAGGGCCAGTGGCACAGCGGCATGGCAGTGGCGACGCAGGACTTGCAGGGACGAATGTTCTTGCCGAACTCCGAGGCGAGCCGGGACAGATCGAGAATGTCCACGGCAAGTCCCATCTCGACGAAAACAGGTTCGGCGAGCTTGACCATGCGCCAGCTCTTGGACATCTCGCCGGGACAGGTGTGCTCGCTGCGGGCCGAGCCGTTGATGATGAGGATGCGCGGCACCGCACCAGCATCGTCATGGCGCCGCCGCGCTTCGATGACGGCGGCGCGCGCGGCGAGCCAGTCGACAGCGAGATCGTAATCGGGATCGGCAAAGCCCGCGCCCGCCTTCCGCGTCGCCGGCGATTTGCGCGAGTGGCTATAGGCATCCCAGGCGGCGCCGACGATGGCATCGAGCTGGTGCTGAAGCTGCGCGAAAGCCGGATCGACGAATTGGCTCCTGTAGCGGCGCTCGAACTCTTCACGCGGCAGCTTGACGGGCGGCATCCCTTTGCGGACATTAGGTTCCGTCATGCTGTCTCCTTGATACATCGGCGTAGTTTGACCAACCGATGTTCTCGTCTCCAGTTCCTGGGCGGCGGGGCGATGGCGCTTGGTGGGACCCGCAACGTCAATCGACACCATGATAGGAACTCGCACCGGACTGAAGCGTCACCCGCCGCAACCGAAACGCAGCCCATGAGAGATGGGATATCTATATGACGATGTCTGTGTCGGCTCGATCGGGCATGCGTGCCGAACCACGTCGATCGGTGGGCTCGAAATGCGGTTCTATCCGGCTGCGATCCCGGACAGTCCGTCAGCCGCTTGGCCGACACGTTCGAAGGCCGGAGCAGCGTTTGAAAGCCCATGGGCATGGCTGCTGCCAACACGAACCGAGACAGACTTTCAGGCCGGAGTGATCAGCGCGCTTGGACCGAACGCAAACAGGCCATGTATGCGCCAGCCGAGACACCGGGGACAATCTAACGGCGCCATGGGCGCCGAATGGCCCCTGCAGAATTGCGGACGCGTTTGTTCATGGCTAAGCACGCGATCAGCCTGGGTCATTTGGATTCTACTTCTTCGTGGCCTGGGTTGGTGGAAACTGCAATCTTCCCCTCGCCTTGCTTTTATGATAATCTTTTATTCATGGCAAAGCCAACAAAAGATAATCGTAAAATATCACGCGGCAGGCCAGCCACCGGCACAGCGCCACTTGTCGGCGTTCGAATGCCGGAATCATTGCAAGTCGGAATCCGAACTTGGGCACAGCATCAGCCGGACAAGCCTAAGCTTGCTACAGCCGTCCGCAGGTTGGTTGAGATCGCGCTGGCCTTGCCAATCTCGCCGGGCTTCAAAAGTGAAAGCCGACGCCAACGAGCTCGCGATATGGCCAGTGAAGCTATCGATAAGTTGGCGGACAGCGCCGTTAGCGCGGACGAACAAGCCGACCGCAAGCGCCAACTCGTCAAGGGACCAGAGGAATTCCAGAAGGTGCGGCGCGACCGCCGGAAATGAGCTGAGCGAAGCCATCAGAGATCGAGGGATGATAAATGACTGCTATTTCACTTCTCATCGGTGTTTTGATCATCGTGGTTGTGGGAGCGATCTGCTTTTGGGTGATGGACAGGTTCGCGCCTGACGGTCGCCTAGCACAGCTCCTGAAGCTTCTGGTAGTGCTAGTGTGTCTCGGCGCGATCGTGCAACGGCTACTGGCGCTGACCTATTAGCGGCGATCCGCTGGTTGGAATATCGCGAAATTTCGTTGGCCCCGTCACGCGGTTGGTCGAGATCGGAGGCCGTAGTCAGCAACCAAAACGGACGTGAGGCGTTTTGCAGATTGGGCGACTTTCTAAAGCTTGGAGAGTCCGATGCCTAGGAAAATCCTAATCATACTCATCGCGGTTATGACCGCGGCGTTTGCGCCGACCGCTGCTTCTGCGCGTGGTGGCTTCGGCGGCGGTGGCTTTCATGGCGGCGGCTTCCACGGCGGATTTGGTGGCGGCGGCTGGCGTGGTGGCGGTTGGCGCGGAGGCGGATTTGGCGCCGCCGCTCTTGGACTTGGGATAGGGCTCGGCTTGGCCGGTGCCTATGCTTACCCTTACGGATATGGCTACCCCGCGTACGGATATGGTTACGACTATGGTTACCCCTATGGCTACGGCTACCCGTACCGAGCGAGTTATGGCTACTGCGTCGCAACAGCCAGCCAGAATGCGTATGCTTGCTATTAGCAGCGAAGCCGACGGCCCCGCTAAGATGAACCACGACGATCCTAGCGGCGGAGCGCGCCTCCCGCTGATCTAGGGGGTGGTCATGACTACCGATGTGGAGGGTGAAATGGCCCTGCACTTCAGCCGCGCTGAGACTGGCGATCTGGAGATATGGATTGCAAGTAGCGACGACTATTCATTCGTCATTTGCAACGAGAGCCGAAGTGGACCTGGGCTGCTTGGGGGAGCCGGGCTTTGTTGCGTCATATCGCCCTGACTTTTTGAATATGCCGGCGGCTCAAGTGTCCGGATCGCCCTTCAGCACGTTCGCTGAAGCCGAACGGGCCTGCAATGCGTTCCTGGCTCGCCTCATTATTGAGGGATGAGCACCCGACCTGCGCGGAATCCTTCACTGCCACACCGAGGCCTCCGATGGCACCGAGACCTTGGAAACGATGGCCAAAGCCACGCGTCAACATGGTTTCGCATATTTCGGCGTCGCCGACCATTCCAAGTCCGCCCACTATGCCGGCGGCCTCTCGGTGGAGCAGATCGTCGAGCAGCACCGCGAAGCGGACTTGCTGAACAAGCGGTTCGGCAACGACTTCCGGATCCTGAAGGGCATCGAATCCGACATCCCGGCCGACGGTTCGCTCGACTATCCGGATGAAGTGTTGGATCGGTTCGATTTCATCGTCGCCAGCATCCATGGT
This sequence comes from Bradyrhizobium sp. NAS96.2, assembly GCF_001908235.1. GTDB lineage: Bacteria > Pseudomonadota > Alphaproteobacteria > Rhizobiales > Xanthobacteraceae > Bradyrhizobium. The sequence continues at coordinate 52,698 of NZ_LGHK01000066.1, read as the reverse complement.
CGGTTCAAATTAGATCGTAAGACACAGACAGACCGCCTGTTGCGTGCCATTTGCAATCCTCACACCACCATCATCGGTCACATGACGGGGCGCCAGCTCCAGCGACGGCCCGGTTACGAAATCGATGTCGAGAAAGTGCTGCGTGCTTGCGCCAAGCACAATGTCGCGGTCGAAATCAATGCCCATCCGTGGCGGCTTGATCTCGGCTGGCGCTGGCATCAGGCCGCGCTCGACCTCGGCTGCATGATGAGCATCAATCCCGACGCCCACTCGATCCGCGAACTCGATCACATGCATTGGGGCGTCAAGATGGCCCGCAAAGGCGGCGTGCCCGCCGAGCGGGGTACTGAACGCGATGACGCTTCCTGAGATCACGCGTTACCTTCGCCAGAGACGGCGGCGCTCTTTCGCGCGTGCCCCCCGAAGGCACTGCAAGATCTCGCTCTCGAGGAGAGCATTACGGGAGCGTCGTCTGACCCAGGACACCATCTCAGCAAACCGCCGGCACTACCAAATCAGGCCATGAAGATCGGGTATATCGCGCTCGGTTTGAGTCTTCTGGGTGCCGGTGGCAGAGATTTCGACGCCCGGCCGAACCTGTCGGTTCCATTCCGTCCAGTCCCCCAGCCTTTTCTCGTCCCCTGCCCCTTCGAATTCCCTCGGCCGACTCTTTTCGGCACAAGCCGATGCACCCCTTCCTGCCGCAGGAGTGCCACCCGCAGCCGGGCAAGTCTCGGCAGAACCGATCCAAAAGCCGCGGCTACAAGACTAAGATGACAAGGCCGCCAAGTCGAATTCTCAGACGCGAGACGAACATGAACTAAGTCGTCCGCTAAGACGTTATTCTCGAAAAGACGACGTATCTGGGAAGAACGAGGTGCTTTGGATCCCTGACTGGCGGCGGCAATGTCCTCGTCCAACGATACCAGTAAAGCCAGTGACGCGGCCCGCAGATGGCGGAGAAGGAGCAACTCGCTACTGCTGGTCTTGGCCGTTGGATTTCTTGTTTTTGTCGCCGCAGCGGGCGCGCTCTATTATGCACTGAAGCCGGAAGTTCTCCGGATTGCGGTCGGACCGCGGGGAAGCGACGATCACAGAGTAATTCAGGCGATGGAAGAAGCCTTCGCCAGCGAAAGCAGAACTATCAGGTTATCTCCGCTCGCAACGGATGGGGCAGCCGAATCCCTCGCTCTGCTTGGTGCCGGCGAGGTCGACCTTGCGGTCGGCAGAGGTGATCTGGAGATGCCGGCCGACGCGCAGACCGTTGCCACAGTGCGCAAGAACTTCGTTGTGCTCTGGTCGCCTTCCGGACCTGCGCGCCAGAGCCCCAGGAGACGGCACCCACCGAAAATCAAGGAGATCGCCGACCTCGCAGGGCACCGGGTCGGCGTGATCGGCCGAACACCGGCAAATGCCGCGTTGCTGCGGGTCATTCTGAGCGCTTCCGGCGTTGAGCCGGGCAAGGTCGCGATTTCGCACTTTAGCACCGACCACATCGATGAGCTGGCGCGCGACCTGACCATCGATGCGTTCATGGCGGTCGGTCCGCTCGACAGTAAAATCACCTCGGATGCCATTGCTGCGACAGCCCGGGCCCGAGGTGAGCCCAGGTTTCTCCCGATCGACGCTTCGGAAGCCATCGCCTTGAAGCACCCTCGCTATGAATCAGAGGAAATTCCGCCTAGCGTCTTCAATGCGGATCCGGCTTGGCCGGGCGACAAGGTTGAGACAATCAGCGTCAACCACTTGATCGTAGCGCGAAAGACCTTGTCTGAAGCGACCGTGGCAGCTTTTTTCCGACAGCTATTCGCCGTCCGTCAGGCAATTGCAAGGCAAGTGCCTGGCGCTGCACACATCACCAAGCCCGATACCGAGAAGGATGCCGAACTGCCGGTACATCGCGGAGCGGCGGCCGTCATCGACGGCAACGAACGCACCTTCCTCGACAGGTACGGCGATTATTTCTGGTTTGCGCTTCTGCTTCTCTCCGCGATCGGTTCGGCCGGCGCTTGGTTACGCCGCTATTTGAATCGGGACGATAGGGAGGAGAATACCAGCCACCGCCATACCATCCTGGCCATGGTCTCCAGGGCTCGGGCCGCGGAATCAAATCAGGAATTGCTGGCTCTACAGCGAGACGCCGATGCCATCATCAGTGAAACTCTCGAGTGTTATGACGACGGCGCGATTGAGGAGGAAGAACTGACGGCCTTTGGCCTTGTACTCGAATTGTTGAGACATGCCATCGTGGAGAGACGAGCCGAGTTGCAGGGCGGCCCCCCGGAGCCGGCTCGCGGCGGGACGATACGCCACAGCCTCACGCCGCGAGGATGATCGGCTAGAATGAACACCGACACCGATCGGTCAGGCAGAGTTGCGGCGTCAAACGCACAAAGCCAGCGCGCCGAACCGCCCGAATTTATTTACCGTCCTTCGCGAAGGATTTCGCGGCATCCTTGATGGTCTGTACCGCAATCTTCGGCCCCTTCCACCCGATGATCTTGAGCTTCTTATCCTCCAATTCGTCAGTCGCCACGAAGAACTTCTCCAGCTCCTCCCGGATTGGCTTTGTCAGATCAGCAATGTCGTGCAAAGCCCGCTCCGAGTGTGAGTTCAACGGCACAGCAAAGAGACGGTCGTTGCGCTCGGATTTCTTTTTGCTCTTCTGTTCGATCTGGAGGACGCCAATAGCGCGACACGTAACGACAAGCCCCGGAAAGGTCGCGGCGTCATGAATCACCATGATGTCGAGCGGGTCACCGTCGTCTGCTTTGGTAGAGGGCACAAATCCCCAGTCATGGGGATAGGTCAGCCCCGTCAGCAACGATTTGCTGAGCGCGAAGCTTTCAAGCTTGGGGTCATAGGCGAATTTCGCGCGGCTGCCGCGAGGTGTTTCTACAACCACATGGACGTCCCCGTCTTCCGTAAAGGGTGGCATGTTGAAGAAATTCGGCATGGCGGCCTTCTCTCTTAATAAGCAGAGTACCGAAAAAGATGGCTTGCGAGCTCCAAGAATTCTCCAAGAATTTTTAGCGAACCAAACCCGAGTGCGCTTGCGTTGCGTCGCGCTCGGGCGAACATTCAGCCGGTAGCGTTTAGGCCGGTTGTGCGTTCTGGTCGCCCCGCTCTCGGCGTCGCCGCACGCTTGGATTCTCCACATTGCTGGGCCGCACGGACGACCCATGATAGCGCGCCCATCTGAAGCCGGCTCGTCCGCCCATCTAGCCAAGGCAGACCAGGCTTGTCTCCCCGAGCCGCACTTTGGTCGTCAAGCCGGCTGGTCAGTATCCGGCGTAGTAGTCGTTCACGGTCTTGGTGCGGGCCGAATCCCCCCAATTCCAGCTGGTCTCATTCGCGTACTTCGGCGCGCCCTTGAGCTGTTGCTCGGTCACGTTGGTGCGATAGCCTTCCAAATTGACATCGTACTTCAGAGTCCGCCACGGCAGAGGATAATGATCGTCGCCGATGCCGAGAAAGCCGCCGAAGCCTAGCACCGCGTAAGAAACCTTGCCGCTTACCTTGTCAATCATCACCCGTTCAATCGAGCCGATCTTCTGGTTGTCGGCGCCGTAAACGGCGGTGCCCTCAACCTTGTCGCTGCCGATCAGCGTGCCGGTCTCTCGTTGTTCTGCTGCCATGTCATCCTCCATTAGTTAGACCAATGCCAAACAGGGTCGGCTGCCCGAATGTTCCTAATGTCTAGAAAGCCTGCATCACCGAACAAAGATCTCGGCGATCACCCGTGCACATGAACGCGATGGCCACGGGTGATCCGCAGTGATCCGGTCGGGTTGGCTCGACTAGATGACGCTCCCATACGAAGCCTGAAAGCAAGCAAACGAGGCATGGCCCGACGTCAGCTGAAAGCAAGTCACCGGCCGATCCCAGCGGCAGTCGCGAGGAAAGCAGGTCGTTGCAGAATCAACTTCATCGTGCGCGTTGGCAACGGGACGACCTAGGCTAGGTCGCGTTCTGGCCGAGGTCCTGTTCTCGCGTTGCCGATGGTTGCAGTGCAGCTTTGCTGGCCCGGGCAGCGGCGATCAGCTTGCGGTACTGCCCCTCATAATCGCGCCCCATCCGGCTCGCCAAGAAACGTTCCTCAAACCGGGCGCGCACCTTTCGTCTGTCCAGCCGCCCCAGCTTGTTCACCGCGCTGATAGCCTGCTCCTCGCTGTCGACGATGAACCCGGTGACGCCATCATCGATAACCTCCGGCACTGATCCGGAGCGATAGGCGATGACGGGCGTGGCGCAAGCCATCGCCTCGATCATCACGAGACCGAAGGGCTCAGGCCAGTCAATCGGAAACAATAGGGCCGCGGCGCCGGCAAGGAATGGCTGCTTCTTTGCATCATCGACCTCGCCGACGAGCCGAACGTTCTCGCCGTCGATGTGGGGCTGAAGTTGCTTCTTGTAGTATGCAGTCTCGGCGCGCGGTATCTTGGCCGCGATGCGCAGCGGCCTTCCGGCAGCGTGTGCGATGCGGATCGCATCTTCTGGACCCTTCTCCGCTGAAAGGCGTCCGAGAAACGCCAGGTACGAGCCTTCTTCATATGACGGCCGGAGCAGATTCACCGGCAGACCGTGCTGGATGGTACCGCTCCAGTTCGCGTCAGCAAGCGGCCGGCGCTGATGTTGGGAAATCGACACGAAACTGGCATTCGGAAAATGTCGGATGACGTGGTGCAGTCCCGGCAGGTCGAGCCGGCCATGCACGGTGGTCAGAAATGGTACGCCGAGCCGACTTAGCAGCGGGAGTGGCAGCCAGTCGATGTGAGAGTGGATCACATCGAAGTCACTCGCCCGTCTCGCGATCGCTTCCAGCAGCAGGGTGCAGGCGGCGCTCGGGTCGGCACCCTTCCGGCCAAGACGCAGTGCATGCGGCCACACGGGATGAAGTGTGCCGCGCGTCCGGGAATCACCGCTCGCAAACAGCGTAACATCATGTCCCAGGTCGACCAGCTCGTCCACCAACCACGCGACCACACGCTCGGTGCCACCGTAAAGCTTTGGAGGGACGCTCTCTGCCAAGGGAGCCAGCTGGGCGATGCGCATGGGTGCCGATCCCTAGGCCCCGCAAATTGATCGCAGGACAAGCACAATCGCTGCGGATATTAGATACGAAATGGCGAGCAATGTCCGGTTCGGCCCTGCACTACTGGCCGTTACCTGCTGGACAAGATCTTCAACTCGTCTCAGCATACGTCGTCGGGGAGCCGCTCGAGATAAGCCAATCCAAGACATGCGAGCTCCTCAGCATCGCCTTCACGCGCTTCCCGTTTCTCATGGAGGTGGCGCTCGAGCAGGCATCGGCGGTCGTCCGCAGAATCGACTCCGGCGTGGGTAGCCAGATAAATAGACCACGCAGTATCTACTGCTTTTCGTATCGGGCTCTTATCGACCATCTTCTGCTCCGATGAGCAAAATATCATGCAGTGGCAACTCGATCCGTCGGCGAAAGTTGCTACTTCTTCCCGGGTACCCCGAAGGTCGAATAACGCACGCCGTTTCGGCAACGTTCGATATCGCGATGACAGCGGCATCGCCTTCGATCGAGATCGCGATACCTGGGCTCAGTCGACCCTCACTGATTTGCTCCCGAGCCTTGCGTCGCGCCCTTTCTGGTGCCTTCTGCGGGTCTCCTCCGCTGCGATCGTCGAACGCGGCGCGCCCAGACTCGACTCATCTTTCATCTGATACTCGCGTCTGGCCTCGTCGAGGACCGCCTGCGCCTTGTTCGATCCTGCCGCTATGCGTCGCCATGGGGTCGTCGGTTTACTCGGCGGCCCTGAGGGCAGAGATCGCTGCCGGCGCACGATGCCTCCAGAGCCGCCTTCATCGAGGGAGGAGAGATAGGCAAGATCAAGAGGCCCGGCTAGCTTCCCCGGCAACAAGCTTGTGCGGTTCGTAGCGCTTCTAGCGCCGGCGAGCTACCCAGACTCCTAGGAGGAACGCGACGAACAGCGACTGCAGTGGAGCCTTTAGGGTTATCTCTCGCAGATGCTCCGAAAAACGTCGCAAAGGCGAGGGCAACGAGAGAGCATCCACCTGCGCCTCTCGGCCCGGCGTCGTCGCGGAAGCGCGCCTGGTCTCCAGTTCGTCCACGAGGCCGGAGGCCTCGGTCATCGCGGAGGCTTCCCTCATATCCATGCCAGTCCTCCCATGGTCGCAGCGGAGCAACTGGCCTCTGGAGGGCTGGTTCCTACGCGGCTGCCGACGCCGGAGCGGGGCCGACCGGGGGGACCATGAGCGCTGGCTCGTTGACGGGACCGGCCACGGTCGGCGCCAGGCGCCGATGGCCAGCCCAGGGGGGTCGATGGAGGCTTGAGACCTTCCTCGGACGACCTCCTCAATTGCGTCTATCGGGACAAGGTCGAGATACCGTACCCGCAAGACTAAGGCCGTGGCTGAGAGCGCCGGGACGGTTCTGTCGTTGCGTTAGCCAGCAGCTAAAGCGAACACTGGGGAGGTTTTCAAATCGGGCGACTTTCTAAAAGCTGGGAGAGTGCGATGCTTAGGAAAACCTTCATCACACTAATCGCGGTAATGGCCGTGGCGTCAGGGGGAGACCGCCGAACTGGCCGCCTCCCCATTGCATGAGGTCGATCGGAAAGCGTTTGTCAGTCGACTTCCTGGACGACAGTCCGGGTCTCGGGATCAACCAACATCACCCGCTCGCCCGAGTAAACATAACGATACCGCGTGAGCGACGGTCCCCAATCGGCCGGCACGGCTTCAAGCTCGACGTCGCGCGGCACTGGGGAGCCGACAACGATTTTTTCCCGCGTTTCGACGGGACGAATCTTGTGCTCGGTCACGTAACTGTGGATTCGGGTGCGATACTCCGGCTCGATCTGAACCGCAGCATTATGCCCGGCGCCAGTTGTACCGACCACCGTCGTCTGGGCGAATGCTCCCGTCGATGCCAATAGGGTCGCAACGGAAATCATTGCTAGCTTCTTCATAATGTCCTCCTAACCGCTCCATGCGGACTTTCGAGAACAATGAACGAATAGGAATGTTCCTTGTTACGCTCCTTTCCGAAGAGGATGGTTTGGTGTCGTGGACCGGACGGCGGCATATGTTCGCGGTCGAACCGTGTCCCTCCCTGCTCGAGATCCCGGGTATGGATCATCCGATTCGGCTCGCCGACATTCTCGCGGCACTGCGCTGTGGATCGGCGTGGCCTTTGACCCCATTCGGCGTCCAAGGTTGACCCGCTTGATGCGCCGTAAGTGCCGAAACCCATTCCAGATTGAAGCGCCGCGCGGGGGTCAAGGCTGGACGCCGAAAGGGGTCAATATTCGAGGCCGCGGCACATCATACCGGAGGAAAGCCCATACCTGGCGGCCCCGGATCAGCCCCGGGCCGCTCGTAGAACCCAGATGGACCTGGGGAGCGAGAGATCGCGAGATCAGCGGACCGGCAGCATCAAATGCTCGTACTGCGTGCCGCTTCATCACAATGGCCGGACATCATCGGCGAGGTCGGGCGGGTCCGACAGGGGCCAGCTCCGGACTCATGCACACGCCTCGTCATTCGATCACTTCGCGGGCCAGCGTCGACAATACTTCGAGAGCAATGCAGGGTTGCATCGCAGCACTAGCGTCGGCAACGCAACAATGAGTGAGGGTCTCTTTAGCGAGTTCTGTTCGTGCTAGGATTGCCAACATCCGAATGACAGACTCCGGTTTTCAATATTGAGCCGGCGTTTGAATACAGAGCTGGTGGGGAGTTCGGAATTCTGATCAGCGTTTACCGGATTCCTGGTCACTTCTAGGGAGGTAACAATGGACAGACGGACATTCTTGGCGACTACGACGGCTGCCGCGGCAGCCGCGACTATGAAAGCGGCCTCGGCGGCGTCCGTAGCGCCCTTGGGTCAATCGGGCGCTCCAACGAGGTCAACCGCGCCGCTGCCCCTGGGGCCGCTTTCCGGCAGCCGCTATCCGGATTCCCACCTGGAATCCGCCAAGAAGGGTCCGCCATCGTTCGGCCCCCCCGGGTTCCCGGCGTTCGCAGGCACGATGGCAGTTGAGCGCGTCGCAACCGGCTTCCGCTGGGCTGAGGGTCCGGTCTACTTCCCGGCTGGGCGCTACGTGCTGTTCAGCGACATTCCCAACAACCGGATCATGCGCTTCTCGGAGGATGACGGTCACCTAAGCGTATACCGCCAGCCCTCGATGAATTCGAACGGCAACACCATCGATCGCGAAGGACGCCTGATTACTTGCGAACATTCTGGCCGGCGCGTAACGCGCACCGAACTCGACGGCTCGATCACCATCATCGCCGACAAGTACAATGGCAAGAGACTGAACTCCCCAAACGATGCGGTTGTCACTTCCGACGGCGCGATCTGGTTCACCGATCCGGTCTACGGCATCGGGGGCTATTATGAGGGCATCAAGGCCGAGCCCGAGCAGGAGAAGCACAACGTCTATCGGGTTGATCCGAAATCCGGGGACATCAAGGTCGTCGTCGACGACTTCGTGGAGCCCAACGGTATTGCGCTCTCGCCTGACGAAAAGAAGCTCTATGTCATCGACACCGGCTTCACGGACGGGCCCGATAACCCATCGCATATCCGCGTATTCGACCTCGATGTGGCGGCCGGAAAGGCGTCGAACAGCAAGGTTTTTGCGGATATGCCCAAACCCAGCATTACCGACGGGTTGCGCTGTGACAGGGACGGGAATGTTTGGTGCTCCGTGGGTTGGGGTGATCCGAACGAGGATGGCGTGCGCTGCTACACATCAAGCGGCGATCTGCTAGGCAAGATCCACATCCCGGAAACTGTCGCCAATCTCTGCTTCGGAGGTCAGCAACGAAACAGACTCTACATCTGTGGCTCGACGTCGCTCTATGCCGTCTACACGAGTGTGCAGGGTGCGATGAAGCCTTGACCAGCTGCTAGGAGGATCTTCTAGCTAGTAGTTAGCGGCTTTGGTCGCGCTTGACGCGGCGATGGGCTACGCGTCGGGTAGCCCAACGCCTGCACCGCCTCGGTGCGGAAGCTGCGCCCAGCGCGGCACGAGCAAGATCGCAGGAGCGCGCCCGTTCGCGCAGCTACTTCGGTGCTTGCAGCACAACACCGTAGCGCTTGTATATCCGATCGACTGTGCCTTCGGCTCCCAACCGCTCCAAAGCTGCATCGATGGCTTCGCGCAAATTGTTATCCGGACGAACCATACCAACGGCGACATTCCAGTTGAGGTCCGCCTCGCTCTCGTCACGATCCAGGACGCGGACTGCCTTTTCCGGGTGCGTCAGATTGAAATAGCTCGCGACAGTGGGCGTGACCGCGGCGGCGTCGATCTCATTGTTTGAGAGGGCCTCGAGGCTGTCGCTCTCGAAGCCGAAGGTCGATGTGGGTACGTGCCGTTGACCAATGATCATGGCTGCGACGGACCCGACCTGTACCCCCACCTTGGTATGCTCGTTGAGGCTCTTGAACGACGTGAGCGTGCTGGACGACGGCACGGCCAATGCGACGCCAGTGCGATAATAGGGCTTCGAGATCCTTAAGCGGGTTTCGCCTTGCGCCTCGCGGTCGGCAATGACGTCCAGAAGGATGTCACAGCCGGCGCTACGCATCTGGTACTGGGTGATGATCCAGTCGAGCCTCAGCGAGACGCCGAGTTCTCGTGCGAGCGCCTGTCCCAATTCAACCTGAAATCCGGGAGGGGCGCCGGCCTTGCTCGCGAAGGGAAGCGAGTTGGGATGAGCGCACAGCCCGATCACGCCGGCCGAGCGGATCGCGTCCAGGGTTCGCGCCTGCGCCGGCCCCGACAACCCCATGACTGCGCCAACCATGAGCGGGAGGATTATCTTCATTCCGCGTTCTCGGACCAGGCCTGGATTTCGCCGCCTCACCCCTCATGCGGTTTCAATTGCCGGATATACTTAATGATCTGGTCGATCTGCGCATCGCTGAAGGTCTCGCCGAATGCGGGCATCGCGCCAGACTTGCCATGCTTGATGCGGTCGCGAAGATAGTCGTCGTCGCGTGTCGTATTCATGAGCTGCGGCCCCTTGCCGGCCGCGCGCCCCCCATCGGAATGACACCAGCCACAGGTCGTCGCGAACAGCTGTGCGACGTCGATTGTCTCGTTGCCCGGCGCGGGCGTGGCAGATTGCGCATGGACCGGTGCGGCACATGTCAGCGACGCAGCCAGCAGCGCTAAGCCTTCCAGATTCCATTTCAACCGGTACAGCTCCCTTTTCGCAAGGCCGCGTCAGCCCATTGAAATGCGCGGGGGGCGGGAGCGTTCCCACTCCCCGACAGGCAATCTGGAACCTATTTCAAGCTGTAGACAATCAGCGCGCCGTCGTCGCGCGGCATGCTCTTGTAAACGCCGCCGAAGGTTGGCGCATAATCATCCGACGCCATGCCGCCAAAGCCCGCGGTCACTGCGATATACTGCTTGCCGCCGGCGGAGTAGCTGATGATCCCGCCCTGATGGCCGGTGCCATCCGAGTGATTCCACAGCTCGGTCCCGCTTTCAGCATCGTAGGCATGAATGGTGCCGCGCGAGTCAGGTACAAACACCAGATTCCCCGCGGTCGACAGGACGCTCGCGAGCGGCGGCTCGGGGAAGCGGACTTCCCACTTCTTGGCGCCAGTCACCGGGTCGCGCGCGTCAAGATGACCATAAATCTCTCCGTTCGGAGGAGGAGCGATCTTGAAATCGGCCCCGATGTTAAGCTGTGCTTGCGGGGTCGTCACCGGTGTCGTCTTCACGACCTCGAGGGTCATGCACCATTCCTGGCCGAGCTTGTAGTAGAGGCCCGTCTTCGGGTTGTAGGAGCCGGAATTGAAGCTGACACCGCCGGAGATATGCGGGCACAGCGGCTCGTCTACCTTTCCCGCCTTGAAGTCGCGCCGCCCGATCAGTTCGCCGGTCTTGGGGTCGATGTTCTTGACGAAATTGCTGTTCTCGGTGATCCGCCACACATTCTTCAAACCGAGATTGCGATCGTAGACGAAGATGTAGCCGCTCTTGTTTGGATGCACCACGAGCTTCTGACCGTCTCGATCGAGCATGACGAATTCCCCGACTGCGCTGTCGAAGTCCCAGGCGTCGTGGGGCAGCTCCTGATGATAGAATTTCAGCTTGCCGGTATCGATGTCGAGACCGATCACCGAACTCGTATAGAGATTGTCTCCGGGACGCGCGCCTTGCGTCTTGTAGTCGCTGCCCGACCAATCGTAGAGCGGCGCCGGGTTCGCGGTGCCCCACAGGATTGTATTGGTCTCGGAGTCGTAAGTACCAGGCATCCAGCCACCGCCTCCGCCAGTGCGCCAGGAATCACTTCCCCACGTCTTCATGGCTTCATCGGTGCCGGCGACCGTCAGAAACTCCCATTTCTTTTTGCCCGTGGCAGCATCGACAGCGAATATGGGGCCACGGCCCGGCCACTCGCCACCCTGCGCGCCGATGATCACCGTGCCCTTCGCGTAAAGCGGCGCCCCGGTGAAGCCGACCGTGAGTTTCTGTGAGTCGATCAGCTTAGTATCCCAGGCGACCTTCCCGGTCTTCATTTCGAGAGCGATGAGCCGGCCGTCCATCGTGCCGACAAAGACCTTGCCCTCACCAAGCGCTGCGCCGCGATTATAAGGAGAATGGGTCTGGCGAGAAATCAGCGCCTCGTCCAGCTCGGGAAAATAGGACCAGATCACCTCGCCCGTCGCGCCGTTGAGCGCAAACACCCGACTGTATGAGCCAGTGTAATAGAGAACGCCGTCGGCCACTAGTGGTATCGATTGCAGGCCGCGCGTCGACCGTCCGGGAATGTGGATCCAGGCAACGCTCAGATTGGCAACGTTGTTCGCGTTGATCTGCGCGAGCGGGCTGTAATGATAAGATTTGTATGAGCCGTGATAGGTCAGCCAGTCGTTCTGACCGGCGGCCTCGATGCGCGCAGTATCCACGGATTGAGCCAAAGCCGACGACACCGTGAGTGTCACACCAAAAACAAGAGATAGACCAGAATTGCACCACCGCTTCATGTGCCTTTCCTCCCGCCTTTATGCGTGTTGACTTCGTTTTTTGAAACGCCGCTGCGAGGGGGTGTTTGCTGACCGGTACGCGTCGGTTCGTACTCGCCAAAGGAGCTACGTTTACTGCTCATCTCGCGCCTAATAGAGTACGCCGGATCACGCAGAGTGCAATCACGGAATGTGCGCGCAACGCTAATGCTGAAGGTCAACCCGGCTTACCATTGACGATTTTCCTTTGAACAACTGTCGCGATCCCAGTGCTCAGTGCCTACGCTGATCTCGCGCTGCACCATGGCGTGCCCACCCCTGTTTCGCGAAAGTGTAGGCAAGCCCTGGTTGTTCGCACGGACTGGCTTCCAACCAAATCCAACGGTTTATGCGCAAACAACGGCTGCGGTGAGATTGTTGATGTTCTGTCGATAGCCGGGCGTCCGGTGTTCGACAGAGAGCGGCCCAAGAGCGGCATGGCGCGAACAATCGAGATGAGCCACCAGTCGAACATTCTTCGCAAGGGACGGGCCATTCGCCGTCCTCATGAGGACTGTCCCGATGAACGTACTACGGCAGCTGCGCGTCCGGTTGCGACGCAATCCCGAAGATGCGGTTGTCCAGTTTTGCCGGTTGAAGGCATCGCCGGACGGGGTACTCAGGAAACATTCCCGACATAAGATTTGCGCGCCCGAACGCGATTCCGGTGCCGGTCTTCGGAACAGAGGACCCCGTACTTTTGTTCAATCGTCTAGGGGCCTAACACAAGGAAAAAGGCCATGATTGCTGCCAGACTTACGATTTTTGGCGCGGTGCTCGCCTTCAGCAACTCCGCCATTGGCGGTCCCTGTAACACTGCGAGCCGCGATGCCGGCTCTGGGAACGTACCCGGTTATACTGAACAGACCACGGGTTCAACAGCGGCAGCCTCGAAGGAGCATCCGCCCACAACCGCGATGAACAAAGCAACGGAAGGTGCCGCAACATCATCAGAAGATGCCCAACACCAGATGCAGGGCCAGCCGACTGCTGCCGAGCAATTACAGCAAACCAAGCCCGCACCCTCCGGGCAGTCACAGAAGATGACGACGGGCACGCCCGACCGAACCCAGCCCGCGCCCTCCGAGCAATCAGAGAAGATGACTGCGGGTGCGGCTCAGCCCGCGCCCTCCGAAAAGAAGCCTGGTGATTGCTAGTCGGGTGAATCTAAAGTTCGCCACATAAAGTCTGCTGGGCTTTGTGGCAGAAGCGTTTGACGGAAGCTAAGATCTGGTCTGCAGACTTGGTCCATTTGAAGGGCTTCGGGTTGTTATTGTGCAGTTCGATGAAGGTACGGAGATGTCGGCCTCGAGCTGCCTGACGGAGGTGTGAACACCTCGCTGGATCTGCTTTCTGGTGAGTTCAGCGAACCAGCGCTCGATCTGATTGATCCATGACGCGGAAGTCGGCGTGAAGTGAACATGATAGTGCGGCCGGCGAGCGAGCCACGCTTTGATCTTGGGTGTCTTGTGGGTGGCGTAGTTGTCCATGACGATATGGACAGCGAGCCCCTCAGGGATTTGAGCGTCGATCTCTTTGAGGAACTTCAAGAACTCGACCGCCCGATGCCGCTTGTAGCATTTGCCAATGACAAAGCCGGAAGCGATGTCGAGCGCGGCAAACAGCGTGGTCGTCCCATGCCGCACATAGCTGTGCGTACGACGTTCCGGCACCCCAGGCATCATCGGCAAGACCGGCTGCTCGCGATCGAGTGCCTGGATCTGGCTTTTCTCATCGACGCTGAGGACAACGGCTCGGTTCGGTGGGGACAGGTAAAGCCCGACAATATCGCGGACCTTATCGAGGAATAGCGGATCGCTCGACAGTTTAAATGTCTGGCTGCGGTGCGGCTGCAAGCCGAACGCCGTCCACATTCGGCGGATCGTGGTGTGAGAAAAGCCAGTTTCCGCAGCCATCGAGCGGATCGACCAGTGCGTCGCGTCGGGCGGTGTCGTACGCAATGTCCGCTCGATTACCTCAGCAACCCGATCGTCGCCGATGGTTCGAGGGCGGCCAGCGCGGGCTTCGTCAAGCAGGCCATCACAGCGATCCTTCAAGACTCGGCGGCGCCACTTGCCAACGATGTGTTCATGGATGCCAAGTTCGGCAGCCACAGACTTGCTTGGCAGATCATCTGCACATCGCAGGATCGCGCGGCACCGCTCAGATAGCGATCGGGCTACACGATGACGACGAACTTGCCTCTCCAAGTACGCCCGCTCCTGCGGGCTAAGCACTAACGGCGCGATCGGCCGGCCTCGCACACCTGCATTCGCCACTGGCACTCTCCTCTCTAGCGAGCCGGTTCAATGGCGGACCTCCGAAGGAGGAGCCCCTGAACCAATGGGTGCCGCCTGTCGAATTCAGGTTCGACAGCCCTCGCGGTCAACAGACGGCAGCGACCGCAAATCCTGGCATCGCCTACGTGGCCGTGACGTGGCAGGCCTCGGCGCAAGTGATCATCCCGCTCAATCACGCCGGCGGGACCGGCCCAGGATTCCGGGCGCAATTGTTGTACTTCCTCGATGATCTCGCGCCGTCGCTGGTTGCGGTCGCGCCCTCCTCCTGGTCGAGGATCGCAGGCATCGTGCCCGATCGCTAGACCAACTCGTCCCAACGCGAGATCAAAGACCTTCCACTTGTCGCCGGCCGTCGCCCAGGCCGACATCTGCATTGCTCAAATGTATCTTGCAATAGCTCCCGACCAGGCCCTCGGGTCCGGCAAGCACGGCCGTATTGTACGTGGCTCCGCCATCGCGCTCGGCAAGCCCGGCGAGGTAGGTCCGCAGCTTCATGGCGAGGCGAGTGAAGGCTTTCACTGTCTCGCCATTCAGCGCCTCCGCCCGCGCTGCCGGGTCGGTCAGGCCGGTCAGCGCTCACCACAGCGCTGGCGATGGGTGCGGCGCGTCTTGCTGCGCTTCCGACATCTGCGAGTGCGGTCGCGCACGCGCTTCACGTTTTACGGCGCCCCTAGAACCCGCGATTTCGCGTCTCATTACTCGCATCAGGCGAACTGGACGGGCGAATTACCTCCGCCATGTTGGCATTTGGCGCTTCCTCCGTAGATCCAGTAGCACTGCGACGCCGAGGAAGAGCCGCCGTCTCGACGCCGGTTGAAGGGAGACAAGCAATAACGCTCCATCTGCCGTGACCTAGCTGGTCGAATGAGCTGCTGCGCCGAAAGCCGATATGAAGCACAGCCGCGCGGATGGGCGGATTGTCACGCGGATCCCAACCTACCGACCATCTTCCGACTTCCATCCGGGAGAGCCTGCGCAGGCTGCTATCCGTGCCATCGCACTCCTCGGAGCGGCTCCCTGCCTTTACGTTCCAGATTGATCTTCAAAGAACAGTCGGAGCGCCCTAAACCGCGGGTGTCTGCATTGCTTTCGGGGCGAAAGCGGACTGCGGCAAACTTGCCGTTGCCCTTGTCAATGGCCCGCATCAAGCACAACAGCAAGAGCGCACGAGATTGCAGTTTGGCGTACAAAATCGCACAAATGGCGGAGAGAGTGTCAGTCAATCCTTGTTGAAAGATCAAGCATTTTTGACTTCCTTAGACCAAAACCCACCGTCTGAGCTACGACCGAAAAAGGAGTTTTGGCTTCGAGTCCTTTGTCCGCTTTGCGCAAAGAGCTGCCATCCTCGCTAAATCGCATTCCGACCCTAAACAGACTATTTAAGGACGGGCAGATTTGTTCTCTCTTTTCAAGCATGGCGGGATCGCTGATCAACGTGCTTTCGCCGCCGAGGGGAGACACCAAGAGCACTAGCTTAGGAAGGAATGTTCAGTGCGCGGACCTCGCCATCAGCCATGCATTGGCTTAAGCGTATCGCGCTTTAACGCAGCCCCTTGATGTAGTCGATGAAGGCGCGCAGCGCCGGTGGAACGAGGCGGCTTCCGGAATAATAAAGGAAAGGCCCTGTAAAGGGCTGCCACCACTCGGCGAGCACTGGCTCAAGTCGGCCGCTCTCGAAGTGCGGCCGAAGCCAATCCTCGAAGAGATGGATGATTCCGATGCCCGCGAGCGCGGCATCGACGCCGAGGTCGGAAGCGCCGCCAACCCGCACCACCAGCCGGCTTTGCGGTTCGACGCGGACCACGTCGCCCTTGCGCTCGAATTCCCAGGGACTCGCCAATGCGCCGGTGACGAAACGGCCCAGAATGCAGGCGTGCCCGAGCAGGTCGCGCGGATGCTCGGGGCGACCATGCCGATCGAAATATGCCGGCGCGGCGGCGGTCGCATAGCGTTGGATGCGCGGCCCGATCGGCACGGCGATCATGTCCTGCTCCAGGCGCTCGTCGTAGCGGATGCCAGCATCGTTTCCTGATGCCAACACATCGATGAGGTGATCCTCAGCATCGATTTCCACCCGGATATCGGGATAGGCGGTCATGAAGCCGGGCAGGATCGAAGGCAGCGTCAGCCGTGCCGCGCTCACGGGCACGTTCAGGCGCAGCGTGCCCGATGGACGGTCGCGCAACCCATCGACCACTTCGAGCGCGGCTTCGACTTCGCTCAGCGCCGGCGCGAGACGCGCCATCAGGAGCGCGCCCGCCTCGGTCGGCGTAACGCTGCGCGTCGTGCGGTGAAGCAGGCGGACGCCCAACCGCGTTTCAAGTCGCTGCACCGCTTCGCTCAACGTGGAAGCGCTGACATCGGTATGCCGCGCGGCGTCGCGGAAGCCGCGCGCGCGGGCGACGGCGACAAAAGCGTTGAGGTCTTCGAGATCAGCTCGCATTGTTCGGCTTTCCGTACAGCCTGTGCGGATAATGTCCACTAAACACCATAATCCTACTCGCCTAGATTAGCGGCCACAAGACGAAAAATGCGGAGCTTTCCATGCAGGCCATTGAACAGCCTAAGGAAAAGGCGGGTAACTTTTTGCTGGGTGACCGCCAGGTGAAGCGGCTCGGCTACGGGGCGATGCAGCTCGCTGGCCCCGGCGTCTTTGGGCCGCCGCGCGACCATGATGCCGCGCTGGCGGTGTTGCGCGAAGCGGTGGCCGCCGGCGTCGACCACATTGACACAAGCGATTTTTACGGGCCGCACGTCGTCAACAAGCTGATCCGCGAGGCCCTGTCGCCCTGTCCGCAAGACCTCGTCGTCGCCACCAAAGTCGGCGCGGTGCGTGGCGAGGATGGGTCATGGAATCCGGCGCAAGAGCCGGACCAGCTCCGCGCCGCAGTCGAGGACAATCTGCGCAACCTCGGTCTTGATCGGCTTGAAGTCATCAACTTGCGCATCCATCCCGACGACCAGGCGCGCGGCGACCACTCGATCGCAAAAAGCTTCGCGGCACTCGCAACGATGCAGTGCGAAGGGCTGATCCGCCATCTTGGCCTCAGCGACGCGACCGCTGCGCAGGTCCGTGAAGCGCGCGGCATCGCGCCGGTCGTGTGCGTGCAGAACGAATACAACCTCGCGCACCGGAACGACGACACGCTGATCGACAGCCTTGCGGCCGACAACATCGCCTATGTCCCGTTCTTCCCGCTGGGCGGCTTCAGTCCGCTTCAGTCATCGAGCCTTTCCGCCGTGGCAGCACGGCTCGGCGCTACCCCGATGCAGGTGGCGATCGCCTGGTTGCTGCAACGCTCGCCGAACATCCTGCTCATTCCGGGCACTTCTTCCGTCGCGCACCTGCGCGAGAATCTCGGAGCCGCGACGCTGGTTCTTCCGAGAGACGCCGTGGCGGATCTCGACACGATCGGCGCGAAGAAGCCTTGAGCAAAGGCATTCTTACAGAAACCCAAAACCAACTACTCCATCGAAAGGTTACGATCATGAAAGCAGTCAAGTTGAAAGGCAGCGGCGAACCGCGCGACGTCCTCACGCTGAGCGACATCGATAAACTGCCGCCTCCGAACGGCAGCAACGTTGTCGTCCATATCCGCAAACGGGCCGTCCATCCGGCGGACTACCAGACAATCCGCGGCTTCCTTCCCGCGGATGTCTTCGCGCCCGGCGGCATTCCGGGCATCGATGGCGTGGGCGTGGTGGAGGCAATCGGACCCGATGTCGATCCCGCGAGCGAGATCTCGGTCGGCACGCGCGTCATCGTGTATCACGCCCACGCGACCTGGGCCGAGCGCGTCGCGGTGCCGGCCTCCTCGCTGATGCCCGTGCCGGACGACATCGACGATGCCGTCGCAACCCAACTGGCGACGAACGGTATCACCGCCGTGATGCTGCTGCGAGCAGCGGAGCAAGAGACCGAAGGCAGAAAGGCGCCCTTGCTCGTCACGGCCGCCAGTTCGGGCGTTTCGCGCAGCATAATTGCGCTGGGGCGCTTGAAGGGCCACGAGGTGATCGGCCTGGTGCGCCGCGACGCCGATGCCGCCGGCCTCGCCGAACAATTCGACAAGGTCCCCGTGATTGGCACCGACCGCGCGAACTGGCCCGATGCCGTGAAAGCAGCGGCCGGGCAGCCGCCGGTCGTCGCGATCGACGCGATCGGTGGCGAGATGATGCCCGCGCTGCTCGGGTTGCTGACCCCCGGCGGCACGCTGGTCACCTATGGGGCGCTCGATGGGCGGCCGTCGCCGATCCACTCTGGTTTCGTGACCGCGTTCGAGCTGACCATTCGCGGCTGCTCTGCGATGGGTTGGGCGACGCGCACGCCGCCGGAACAGCGTGCCGCGGATTTCGCTGCGCTGTTCGACCTGGTGCGCCGCGCTCCGCATCTTTTCGCCGGCTATCGCGAGTTCGCCCTAGCCGATGTGGTCGAGGCGATCGCCGCGGCGGAGGCGAGCCCGCGGCGCGGTGCGACGATCCTGGTGTCCCCATGAGCGATACAGCGCAGGCTGCGCGCAATGACGCGGTGGCCTCCCTGGGCCGGTCGCGTCTTTTGACCTGCATAAGCGGTGGCCTGCCTACGCATCGCTCACCCCGTCCGTCTTCCAATCAGGTGCCCATCATGATCGATAGCCATCCTAAACTTACGGACGCGGAAGTCGTCCGCATCGTCCAGAATTATTACGACTCCGTCGATTCGCTCGACGCGGATCGGATTGCCGGCACCTATTTGCCCGCGCCTAAGACGACCCTGCAGTTCAACGCTGACGAACCGATCGTCACGGTCGATGCCATAAGAGCGTTCTCAACCGGCTTTGCCGGGGCGGTAGCGTGCATCCGCCACACCCGGGTCGACATTTGGTCCCGGCCCCTCATGGGAGATGTCGTTCCGGCAGACCTACCTGCCCCACGAACCGATGCGACGCTGACGGTCGTGTCAACCGCCCTTCCGACCTTCGCGGTCGGGCAAGGAGCGGCGGCCAAACGCATCGCGCTGCCGGCGACATCAATCTTCACGATCGACGTGGCTTCGGGAAAGTTCGTCTCGGTCCACAACATGTTCGATATCGCAAAGGTGTACGCTGCCGTAGGAGACGGACATGGCTGACACCAAACCTCACGATGCTCACCCTCACTTCGAGGAGGAGCACAATTCAGGAAAAATTGAATCGTTTCTGGCCGCAGCCAGACGAGCGCTGGCTCGCGTCGACAATCCGCATGGTTCCGAGTAGCTATGATGGAGGCATAAATGAAACAGATTTTTCCGGATCTCTGGCAAACGCGGGCGGAGCATCCGTTCGCAGGCGTGACTTCGCACGCTTACCTTCTGGTGCGCGATACGGGCAACATCCTTCTCTATAGCTCCGGTTTGCGTGAAGAGTACCAGCACATCAAAGAGCTCGGCGGTGTCGCGCACCAGTATCTAAGCCATAGGGACGAGGCGGGCCCCGCGCTCGCTGAGATCAAGGAACAGTTCAGCGCAAAGCTCTGGTGCCACCGCCTCGAAGAACCATCCATTAGTAAATTCGCGCGCGTCGATAATCAATTCGACAAGCGTGAGGTCGTGAACGGCATCGAGGTCATACCGACACCGGGCCACACCGATGGCAGCGTGTGCTTTGTCGTCCGTTCGGTACACGGTAAGACCTATCTCTTCACGGGCGACACGATCTATCAGGAAAACGGCGCCTGGGAGGCCCGCGTCACCGGATACGCGGGTGGCTCGAAATCCGACCTTAAGAGTAGCCTCATGCTCTTGCGGGACCTCGGGCCAGCGGTCGTGTTCTCAAGCGCTTCGGTCGGCGACGTTCCATTCGAGGAGGTGACGGCAGCCGAGTGGCAATCGGACATCGATAACGTCGTTCGTACGCTGTCCTCGCCGATCCCTCGCGTGCTTCGTTCGCTCATCAAGCCGTCGCGCAAGACGCAGGATTGAGATCCTCAACGTTGCGCTGCAGGTAAGAAACGCGCCCCGCAGCTTCTCCCGAAGGTCAGGACCGTCGTCGACCTGCTCAGGCAAGAGTTTGCTGATCTGAGGGAAAGCCAAGGCGCGAAGAAACTCCGAACCAAACGTCCCAAGGCAAGCAAGATCAAAGGTTAGCCCTCTCGCGAGAGTGGAAGTCGAACCCACGATCCTGATCGCAATCTTCTCCCTGCCGCTCATAACGGTCTGGTTGCAGGTTCGAGTCCTGGCGGGCCCACCAATGAGATCAAGGGCTTATAGCAAGTACATCGCGAACCAACGAAGCGCCGCCACAGTTATCGCCACAGATACGTGCTGTGTCCGTTCCTGTGTTTTGGGAGCACGAGTCTAGTTGTGCGGCTCTTGCTTTTCGAGCTCGCGAACTCTCACGACACTGAGCAAGGCTATATAGGCCTTTGCAAGGGATATTAAAGCGCGATGAGATTGGGATGAATCGTCATCGCGCTTTAGGTCTTTGTTTGAGCATGATCTTTTCGGAAAACCGCTCCACACTTTTCCGGATCATGCTTTATTGGCTCACGAGTTTCAGCCGACAAGAACTCGCTCGAGCAACCAATACGTGCCGATCGCCGCGGCGGCGATGGAGGCGAGGCGTGGGGTCAGCTGCGCGGCCCGACCTTGCGACATCAGCGTCAGCAACGGAAGCGCGATCACCACGAAGATGAGCTGACCGGTCTCGACACCTGCGTTAAATCCGACCAATGCGCGGAGCAAAGCTGCGCCCTTCAGTTCGAGTTCGCCAAGGGCAGACGCAAACGCAAGTCCGTGCACAAGGCCGAATCCAAAGCTCCACATCCACCGCCGCCGATCCGGCGCCGCCGCGAACAGGTTTTCCAGCGCAACCCAGATGATGGTCGCGGCTATAAGCGGCTCAACGATGCGTTCGGGGACCCTGATAAAACCCAGCGTTGCCAGCGTGAGCGTCACGCTGTGGGCGAGCGTGAAGGCGGTTACGATCTTCACCACCGACCAGAAGCCGCGCGCGATAGCCAGTAGCGCGAGAAGAAAGAGCAAATGGTCGTAGCCAGTGAGAATGTGCTCGACGCCGAGCTTCACAAAATCCAGCCAGCCGGTCGCGACGGGACGGTCAATGTCGATGGCCGCCGTTCGTGATGTCTCACCGAAGACCACCTGCCGCTCGCCGCTCGACGTGCGGATGTTGCCGAGGCTCTGATAATGTTCGCCAAGAAAGCCGCCCCAGTCTTCGGTAACCGTGAGGCGGCCATGCCCAGGGTCGCAAGTAAGCCCGATCTCGATCGTCGCACGGGTCTCGTTTGCGCCGGCGCCACCGATGCGCACGCGTCCCGCGCGGCAGCGCGCGCCGCCAAGATCGACCGTGACGCTCCTGCGCGCCGCTTCCGCTACCGCTTCTGCCGCCGAGCGATCGCCATTGGCGGCTGCGTTCAGCATGGAAGCCGACGCCTGTGGTATTTCAGGCAACGCGACAGAGAGCGCATAAGAGAGGCGGTCGCCCGACAACTCGATGCGGACCAATCCGGTGGTGGTGACATGGGCCGAGACATCGGCGCAGCAGGCGATTGCAAGCCAGAATGCAATCCATCGTGCGAGACGCGCGCTCACGGCATCTTCCCCACCCGCTCCCACTCCTCGGCGACGAAGCCGGGCAGCAGCGCAATCTCACTGCTCCCCTCGCGCCTGACATAGTGCGACAGTCCGAGCACATTGGTCGCGCCGAAGGAGATGACGAAGGACGAAGCGCCGCTGCCGTTGACTACGACGCGCAACCGGGGCGGATCCAATCCGAATTGCGCGGGGTCGACGGCTGCAGTCTCGGTCGCGCTCAGTACACGCTCCGGTCCCGAATTGCGCAGCAATCTGAGCGCGCCGTCAAGCCGCGCCGCGAAGCCTGCCGTCGTCGCCCCCGCCGCCGCATGCCAGCCATCCTCCGCGCGGACAAAATGCCAGCGCCCCTCATGTGTTTCCAATTCGACCTCGCGAACATCCTGGAGCCGGATCGTCATCAGGCCTTTCGGCACAAACGGCAGCAACCCCGAACCGCCGCGACCACCGGTCAACGCAAGTGCCGCCAGAAAGACGATGGCGCCCAGAGCTGCAGCGCTCCAGATCAACCGGTTCATCGCCGCAACCACCACATCGCGCCGCCGGCAAAGGCGATCAGGCCCGGCATCAAAAGAACGGTGACGATGAAGATGCCGCGCATCTGCTCGCCCGTCAGCGAGACGGTCGGCAGCACTTCCACGGGCGGCTTCATGGTCGGCGCTCGCTCCTCGTGCGTAAGCCAGGCGAGTGCGGCGAGCACGACGTCCGAGTTGGCCAGGTATGGGAAGAATGAGTTGGAGACGAAATCGGCGTCACCAGCCACGACCATGCGGAATATCGAGGGGGCCGTTTCGTTCAATCGGCCTTCGGCGGCGACAGCGATAATCCTCGATGCGCGCGATGCGGACGCCGCGGTCGAACCGTTATCCAAGCGGTCGGCGATGATGTAAGCCTCGGAGCTGCTGGCCGCCAGTGCCGTCAGCTTGAGGCCGGCCGTCGGTACTATTTCGAGTGGGCGTACCCCCGGATAGAACGACAGTGTCAGGCCGCGCGTGATCGGATGGACACCATAGTGTGACACGGCAATCATCTGTTCGTCGGTGAAATAGTGCTCCTTGGGATCGACGATCACGCCATTGCCAACCTTGATGCCGGCAGAGGCGAGCAGCGCGGCAAGATCGTCATCAAGCTCATAGTCGGGCTCGATCAGGAACATCGCCGAGCCGCCCCGCTCCAGATAGCGGCGCATCAGCTCGGTCTGGCCGGGAGAATAGCGGGTGCGCGGATTGGCTTCGACGACAGCGCCGCAATCGTCCGGGATCGGCTGGCCGGTCGCAAAGGAGATCTTGCGCGCGGCAAGGCCGAGCTTCTCGATCGCGCGTCGTAACCGGCCGATCCCGTGTTGCTCCATCTGCACGACCGGCAGCCCCGAAGCGTCGTGGCTATGGCTGTGAGCGCCTTCGAAATGCGTATGGAATTCGAAATTGTCGATGTCGTATTCGCCGTTACCGGCGGCAAAGCAGATCACGACCTCGCGCTTGCGCAACAAACGCAGCACGCCGAGCGCGATCTCGCGATCGTCCGTCGTCACGACTTCGATGCGGCGATCGCCCGACCGCAGCACGGCCGAATTGTAGGTGCGCACGCCGAAACTGGAGGCGAGCGCCGGGTTCTGGTCGGCGTCGATCAGGCGGACACGAAAATTCCCGTTCTCTCGTTCGAGCTGCCGCAGCATAGCGCCAAGGGCGACCGCGCCGGGGTTCTGCTTCTGGTAGAAATAGGTAACGTCGATGGGTTCGGCGAGCCTGCGCACCACCTCGCCTGCTTCGGCGGAGGGCGTGAAGGCCTTCTCGCGCGTGAAATCGAGATGCGCGTCGTGACGGAACAGCGCCGCGTTGGCGAGGACCACGACAGCGACGGCGACGGCGACCACTAGGGCAGCGGAGACGGCACGGCTGGCATAGCCGAGCCGTACCGGCAGTCTCAAGCCCGCCGCAAACAATAGTGCAAGCGCGGCAACCACGCCCAAAAACCAGACGAGATTGATCGCCTCGGATGCCTGGATCATCGCTGCGCAAGCCCCCAGGTGGTCAGAAACAGCGCGAGCATGCTCGAGGTGATGAAATAGCCGATGTCCGAGACGAACACCGAGCCTGACACCATCGGCTTGAAATGTCCGATCAGGGACAGGTTGAGGGCGAGGCTGTCGAAGGGCGGCGATAACAGATAGGACACGGAATCGGCGAACCAGAGCATCAGGAAGATGCCGATCGACAGCGCCGCCGCGACGACCTGATTTTCGGTGATACTCGACATCAGCAGGCCGACCGCAACCAGGAGCGAGGCATGCAGCGCGAGCGCCAGATACCCGGCGTAGATTTGTCCCCAGTCAGGCTCGCCGTAACGATCGAGGATCACCGCATAAACGAGCGAGAGCGCAAAGATGCCGAGCACGAGCGTCAACGTGGCGGCATATTTGGCGAGCACGATCGAAAGCTCCGGCACCGGCGCAGTGAGGAGCAGCTCGAGCGTCTCCGACCGCCGCTCCTCGGCAAAGCTGCGCATGGTCAGCACCGGCACCAGCACGATCGAGAGCACATACATCTGGTGAAAGATGTACTGAAGGTTGGCCACCTTGGTCGCAAACAGCGTCAGGCTGAAGGTATAGCCGAGCACGAGTAGGAAAACCGCGGCCACTGTGTAGCCAATCGGCGACGTCAGCGTCGCGTTGAGCTCCTTGGCAAAGAGAATTCGCAGCGTTCTCATGTGAGCGACAGGAACCAGGCTTCGAGGTCGGCAGTATCTGCCATTGCACGGACGCCCAGGAGGCGCCCGTTGAGCAGCACCGCCACCCGGTCACAGGTCTTCTCGACTTCGCTGAGAATGTGGGAGCTTATCAGCACCGTGTGGCGCCCGGCGAGCGAGCGGATCAGCTGCCGCATCTCAATGATCTGGCGTGGATCAAGCCCATTGCTAGGCTCGTCGAGGATAAGGATGTCCGGATCGTGGACCAGCGCCTGGGCGAGCGCAGTCCGCTGCCGATAGCCCCTGGACAAGGCCCGTGTCGGCTTGTCGGCGACAGTGGACAGCACGAGCCTATCGACGATGCGTTCGACGGCGCCTTTCACGTTCCCCTCGGGCACGCCGCGCAGCCGTGCCATGAAGGCCAGGAATTCTCTCACCCGCATCTGCCGGTACAGCGGCGCTGCTTCCGGCACATAGCCGATGCGCCGCCGCACCGCGAGTGAATCGCCGACGACATCGTGGCCTGCGACCATCAAGCGGCCGGCCGATGGCAGGAGATAGCCCGCAAGCAGCCGCATGAACGTGGTCTTGCCGGAGCCGTTCGGACCCAGCAAGCCGAACACTTCCCCGGCGTGAATGTCGAGCGTGAGCCCCTCCAGCGCCAATACCGGACCGTAGCGCTTGCTCACATTGGACGCAGAGATCGCTGGGGCGATACCCGTCTGGACCAACGCATCATTAGGCGCCGCGTCGATTGCCGAGATGGTCATGCAGCGTCCCGAACAGGCGAGTGCGTCCGCGGGAAAGGTGAGTCTACCGCCCCGCTCCGGGACTCGCCCTGAGGTCCGGCGCGGCCTCTCAAGGGAGCGCCCCGCGCCGGCTTAAGGCTCAATCATAGAACTCTGGCGCGTGCTTGGTGGCTTTGAAAACCTCCGGATCATGCCCGTAGAAGATCTGGGCATTGTTGGCGTCGCGAACCAGCCGAACGCGCTGGTAGCTGCGATAGGCATCGCTCGGATTGTAGGTGCCCGGAATCGGCGGGATCAGGTTCTTATCGAGGTTTTCTTTCAGATAAACCACGTCGCTGGTCAGAATAACCGTACCCGTCTTGGGCAATTTGACGGTTACGAACTGGCTGCCGGGGGTGTGCCCGGGAGCCCGCATCACGCGCACCGAACCGTCATCGAACAGATCGAGGTCGCCCTCGAGGCGGATGATGTTCATCTTCTTGGTGTCGGCGAAGTCGCCTGGAATATAATAGAGCGAGTAGCCGACATCCGGCCACCATGCGGCCTTCAGTTCATCGTTCTGGGCAACGAGGGTCGCATTCGGAAACTGACTGACATTGCCGCCATGGTCGAGATGCAGGTGACCGACCACGACATATTTGATGTCGTCAGTCTTCAGTCCGATCTTCTCGAGCTGTGCGGGAATGGCATCGTCCTTTGTCATCTTGAGACCGAACCCCTTGGCAAGCGGTCCCCACCAGCCTTCGGGATCGGTAATCGTCTTATCGTTGTTTCCGGTATCGATGATGACATTGCCCTTGGGATGCTTGAGCACATAGAAGCTCACGGGCGCCCAATCGATATTGCCTTGACCGCCCATCTGCAGGGCTGCCTTCGGGAAGCCTCCCAACGAACCCGACGTGAAGACGTATAGCTTGGGGCCTTCCTGCGCGGCGGCAGCGCTCGCAAGGCCGAGCGCGATAGCCAGACTCAATGCAACCGGCTTGATCGTCATGGCAGCTCCTCCTGAGCCTTCGCTTTACGGGCTGTTTTTGTTTTACTGGCTGTCTTTGCAGCCACGGCTACCTGGCCTGGCGCGGCCGAGGCGGGTAGTCAGAGAGAATAGATTGGCCCCTTGCAAAAGCAAGTTGGCCGACCGGGCCAAAACGGGAAAGTTTTTCCCCACGGGGCCAGAGTTGACAGAACGATACGGTTCAGGCGGTTCGCAAAAACGCCCTGGCAAAGGGCGGGCCCATGTTTTTCCTAGCCAGCCTCGGTATCAACACGCTGCGCTGCACTCGTGGCATCTCGGATGCGGGTAGAAGTCAGTCCACGTTCTTTCCGTCTTTGTTTTCCCGTCCACAGCCACGGCCTGGCCGCGATAGCCCAGCGCAATGGCACCGGGACCTGCGACGCGTTCAGGCATGGGAATCCATGGCCCTTCAGACCTTGTCCGTCCGCCGCACCAGTTTCGCACCAGAACGACCGCATCAAAGCGCAGCGGATGCGCTTGATCCCGGACGAAGATGTAGCAAATTCAACGAACGCGTCCTTTATCCTCCCGCTCATAACGGTCTGGTTGCAGGTTCGAGTCCTGCCGGGCCCACCAGTGAGATCAACAGCTTACCCGGTTCTCGTTGCCTCTGGCACGGCGACCGCACCAGAAACCGCACCAGATACGTGCTCTTTTCGTTCGTGAGGCGGCTCGCTCCACTTGAACGGTGTAATCTCCCTCGCAGCAAGAACCACGTCCGTTAAGGGTTCAATCTCGGAAATGGATTTTCGGGCCTAGGTTGTCCGCAATGGGCCACAACGACATGATCCTCCCGAACCGCACATGTAAGATGTTTTCTTTGCAACCTTGATCTCAGGCACGAAGGCCATCTGTGCGATGGTGCTTATCGCCGCCACCGCAGTCTCAGAGGACTCGACAAAACCGAACCCACACGCCACAGTTGGGATATGACCGTACCTCGCCTTTCCGGACTGCTGACGATAGGCGCGTTGGTGGTTTGCGCCATCTTGGCGGCCTGGCTCGGCTTTTGGAGACCGATCAATCTCGACACGCTCAAGGAATGGCAACCGCTTATCGCCGTTGTGCTTGGTGTGGCAGTACTTGCTTTCGGAATGAGAACTGCCATGCGCAGGCAGGAGCCTGTCGATATTCCCGTATGGCTCAACGTGATTTTCACTTTCGCATTGGCAATCTTCGCATTCGCAGCTTGGCTCGACGCGAAGGAGCAACTCAGGGCGGCTCGGGACCAGGTCAATGCCGCCAGGGAGGCTCAGCGGGCCTGGTTGACAATCGACGTCAATAAGGTCTCTGCGTTTCGGCTCGTTGGCACGCCTTATCCCGGTCGGTTCGACTACACAACGAACGTCGACCGAACGATCAAGAACATCGGTCGTGTCCCTGCGCAATCGGTGGCTCTTGGTCTCGTCGCGATTGTGCCGAACGCCTCTGACCAGACGCAACAGTTGAAAGAGAACCAACAAAACACCTGCGCAAGAGGTAAGGGCGCAGTCGGCTCGACAATCTTCCCCGACTCGACCTCCGAAACGTCTCCGCCCACCTTCGTTCATCAAGAGGATTGGCCAAAGACATTGCGGACCCAATCCCTTTTGTACTTGGTCGGGTGCGTGATTTATCGAGCCGGCGAGGACAACAAGGACCACCACACCGCCTTTGCCTACAGCCTTGAGCCGTCCGAAGATGGATGGGTTGATCTCCCGAATGACCCGACACAGATCGACCCTGCCAAGATCCGGCTTAATAAGCTGGGGATTTCCGATCTGAATTTCGCCGACTAATCTCTTCACGTCGCCGTCAGAAGAACGGGCGAAGAGAACTCACACTATGTCCTCAGGCGGTTCCGACGCTTCGGCATCGGCCAGTCGACGCTGACGAAGATGGGGCGCGGATAAATTCGTAACCAATATACGCAAGCATCGAAAGCGCGATCAAGGCCGGTAGAAATTTGCCGGGGTGATGAACAACTTCGTGAAACCACGAATAGAAGCAGAACCAGAGCGCGAAAAGAGGATCAGCGCGCAAGACGCTGATGGCGTCGAGCAGCTTACGACGATGCCCCACGAACGCCAGGAGAAACAGTCAGCGAAACGAACGTCCTCATCTTCTTCGTCAAGAACTGCACGACGAAGGGCAGCTTTCGTCGGCTCTTTACCTTTCCGCGAGCTGCTCATCCGGCGCGTGCCGGATCGAGCTGAGGACGCAGGAACGTTTTGGCTCGCGGCGAATCCTAAAAGCTATATTGATCCTCTTTTGCGGTTGGATCGAGCATCGATGCGCTCACCTCGCCGGATGCGGGTTATCTCAGCGTGTTGAGGTGCTGAGGCCGCCTTCTTCATCGCCGTCCGCCGATGCCACAAACCATGCGCTCTCGTATCGCTCGAGCACAAAAAAACGGCCCAGCGAGGGGGGTACAAGCTGAGGCCAGAGCAACTTAGTCTCTTAATCCTAGACCTCCTCCCGACACGTTCCTCTGCTCCTTCGGATTACCGGAGTTGTACGGGCCGAAACGTTCTGAACCTCTTTAGGATTTTGGTGCACAATCATATAGGCTAGGATTTTGCACGACCTTCCTAGTCTGACTGGAGCCAGCACCGCTCGCACGCATTTTAAGCGGGCGGCGTTGTGTGCATTTCCTTTGGCATAAAGTGTCGTCTCGAGCGATGTGCTTTTCCCCAACCACCTCGCTGAGGTTTCGGTGAAAGGATTGTTGACGGCGATAGCCGTTCTTGTGGTTCTTTACATAGCGGATCAGCAATTTGTCACCGATGCCGTCCAGCGCATGGCGATCCAGATGAGGCATTCTTTTGGAATTTGATGCCGCCTCACTGACCAACTGAGCACGGTTCTTTAGCCGGGCCTCGGACCTGGCAGTGAATCGAGGGGGCGCACAGCCGCAGCTAATCGCAGTCGGAACCAGGCACATGCTCCTTGAGCACATGCCCGCCGGCACCAAGCTGCGGCTGAGCGAAGTGAAGGAACTGTTTGATCTCATGCGATGAGACGTGTGATGGAGGCGAAGACGCGGTGAAAGCCGTCTAGACTCTACCGATCAAAATCTTGTCCACTTAAAGGTTATCGGGGGTCCGGAGCGGAGAAGATTTGTCTTCATTCCGTATCTCTTGTTCGGCCAACTCCCAGAATTCCTTATCGCGGCCTTCAGGTCGCCCAGCTTTTTCCCAGAGCTCATGGGCACGGGCCCGGATCTGCTCTTCTGTCGGTTCTGTCATGTGTACCCTCTAAAGCGGAATCAAGCGCACGCTCAGGAAATAGTTCCCCGAGTTTTGGAGGCTATGGGCCGGTGAATTGGAGGAGGCCGCCAGCCGCCTAAACGGCCCCAGCAACCTTCGGGAGTCTGTGAAGGAAGAACCCAACGAGAGATAGGAGTTTGGCGCCAACCGCGAGTGGTCCGGAGACCAAATCCGCCCTTTTCGAGAATTTGTCTTCGTCGTACGATCGGCCTCCCGAAACTCGGGTGAACGCGAGACGGCGGGCATGTTCCATGCCAATGACAGCGATCTGCAGGACGAACGGCCGTACATTCTGGTCTTGGAGATCAGCAAGTCTGCCTGATGCTCCATCGCAAACGCTTGCCATACAGACTGCGGAAGCCAATTCGATCCGAGCGTATTTGCATTGCCGCACGGCTCGTGCCGGATCAACTGCTTTGTAAAAATCATTTCTGATCCTTATCAAGGGAACCAAAAAATTACTCGTGATGGACAATAAATCTGCGTAGTCCAGGCGTCGCCGATGTCTGATCCGCGATCACTAACCCCGGAGGTAAAGTCCTATCGAGGCATCAGCTATGCCGGTGGTCTAGTCGTAATTGGAGCGATCTATTTCGTCCTCGCAAAAGGCGGCCTTGCTCTCGCTTCTATTCATCCCAGCGCAACGCCAATTTGGCCACCGACCGGCGTCGCGTTGGCGGCGGTGCTGTTGTGGGGATATCGGACATGGCCGGCAATTTTCGTGGCCGCGATGATCGCTAATGCTACGACAGCCGGCTCGCTTGCCACCGCAATTGCGATTGCAACTGGCAATTCTCTTGAAGCGCTTGTTGGCGCTTATCTCATTAAACGATGGTCGAACGGATGTGACACGTTTTCAACCCCAAACTCCGTAGCACAATTTGCTCTGATTTGCGTCGTGATCGCGGCACCGGTCAGCGCCAGCATTGGACTGATCAGCTTGGCGATGGCCGGGTACGTCGAACCGACAAATTTCGCGGACGCCTGGGTCACATGGTGGCTGGGGGATGTGACCGGCGCGCTCGTGATCACCCCGGTTATTGTGCTTTGGGCGTCAAGCCACCATCGGGCTTTCAATCGCAACGACCTCATCGAGACCTTCGCCCTTCTCGCGACTGCGGCGATTGTTGGACTCATTGCTTTCAGTCCCCTCATCGAGCAATCGCCAGGCCGCGATCCACTGGGCTTCCTTGCGATCTTGCCAATGTTGTGGGCGGCTCTACGACGAGGTCCACGCGACACCGCAACAGTTGCGCTGGTGCTTGCGGGCATAACCATTTGGGGAACGCTCACGGGCGGCGGCCCCTTCACGAGCGCGGCGCTCAATGCTTCTTTCCTGCTGCTGTTGATGTTCCTGATTAGCATTACCCTTCCAAGCTTGCTATTGAGCGCCGACGTCGAGGTGCGCAAGAACGTGGAGGAAAGTCTGCGCCGCGCGCACATCGAGCTCGAGCAGAAGGTTGCAGAACGCACGCACGAGCTGGAGATCGCCAACGCAGCAAAATCGCGCTTTCTCGCCATGGCAAGTCATGATTTGCGGCAGCCACTACATGCGTTAGGGCTGTTCGTTGCACAACTGCGCACGCCGCTTAAATCGGAGGAAAGGACAAAGGCGATAGAACAGATCGATGCAACGCGCGAAGAAATGGATGAAATGTTCAATTCGATCTTGGACATGTCCAAGCTCAATGCCGGGATGCTGACCCCCAAAATTACCGAATTCCCGATCGCGCGGCTGTTACAAAAAATTGAGACGACGTTCAATCAGGCAACACGAGAGAAGGGCCTACGTCTAAGAGTCAGGCGAACCGACGCTTGCGTGCGGAGCGACGCCATGCTGCTCGAACGCATACTTCTGAATCTGGTGTCCAACGCTGTGCGCTATACGTTGCGGGGCGGGATCATCGTCGGATGTCGTCGGCGTGGCGAGATGTTGCGTATCGAAATATGGGATACCGGCCCCGGCATTCCTGAGGATCAGAAGCAGAATATCTTTGGCGAGTTTTTTCAAGTTCTTGGGCCAGAACGGAACCCGTCGGGTGGCCTGGGGCTTGGCCTTGCCATTGTCGACAGGCTTCGCCTACTTCTCAATCATCAAATCGACTTAGCTTCGACTCTCGGTCGAGGCTCACGATTTGCGATCGTGGTTCCGATGGTCGATGAATGCGTCGCGACTACAGCGCCAGCTGACTTACCCCACCCTGGAGCCTTTGCGGTCAAGGATAAGGCGGTACTGGTTATTGCCGATACTCCAATAGTGCAAGAGGGAACGCGGGGGTTGCTCGGCAAATGGGGGTACTGCGTCCTTACCGTCGGATCCGACGAGGCTGCATTGATCCGGCTTGCTGAGCGCCA
The DNA here is from genome assembly GCF_001908235.1 of Bradyrhizobium sp. NAS96.2. Classification (GTDB taxonomy): domain Bacteria; phylum Pseudomonadota; class Alphaproteobacteria; order Rhizobiales; family Xanthobacteraceae; genus Bradyrhizobium. The sequence continues at coordinate 20,754 of NZ_LGHK01000066.1, read as the reverse complement.
ACAACGCCCCGATCTTATAATCTCGGATTATCATCTTGCGGGCGGAAAAACGGGGACCCAAGTGATCGAAGAGGTTAATGCGGTGTTTGGCTCGTCAATTCCAGCTATCCTCGTCAGCGGCGATACGACAGCTGAACCATTACGTGACGCTAAGGAAAGAGGATACGTTTTGCTGCACAAGCCTGTCGAACCAATGCGGCTCCGCGCTGTGATGCAAGAGCTCTTCAGGGATCGCGACAGTAGGAGCGAGACCGGGTCAGCTTTATAGTTCAGATCTTGGCGGCAATTCCCAGCCCATTTTTCCTACCTTTATTATCGCCTCGGTGCGGGTAGTTACGCTCAGCGCCTTGAGAACGACCGTGATGTGGTTCTTCACCGTCGGCACCGCCATATTGAGCGTCTTAGCAATCACCTTGTTGCTTTTTCCTTTCATGAGGAGCGCGAGTACTTCAATCTGCCGATCGGTGAGGCCGAGGTTTTTAAGAGAGCCGCGTGTCGCTGGCTTATTTGTAGGCCGTGGACATTCCTCTAGGATTTCTGAGGGAATGTAGAGACCGCCGGAGAAGACGAGCTTCATAGCGTTGAGCATAACCTCCCGTTTCGTCGTTTTCGGGATGAACCCCAGGGCACCGAGTTTGAAAGCGCGCTTGACCGTGTCTTGATCATCTGAAGACGAGATTATGATAATAGCAATAGTCGCATCGCGCTCACGCACTTCGCGGAGAACCGAGAAGCCATCTCGATCAGGCAGACTGATATCAAGCAAGATGAGACTGATGTCCGCATGTTCCTCAAGGAGGTGCATTGCCTGACGGCTATTCGAAGCCTCCAATATGACGGCTTCTCGTTTCAGCTCCTTCAGCAAGGAATGCAACGCCTCGCGGATCAATGCATGATCGTCAACTATAAGAACCTTCATAAAGAGCTCTCCGTCATCCATCGCACGGAGATCCAATTAAAAAATAATATACCCGCCCCCGGGTGTTTGGCGACAAAGAAGCGAGACCGAAGCCGCCATTCTCGCCTTGATCCACCCGCGATGCGCGGTTATGCACTCAAGGTCGAGACCAATCGCGACCGTGTGTTATGGTTGCAAATCGCCTCAGATCACCGCTACATGCAGGATACCTTGATCGTAGGACCAACGAACCTCTCGGTGTGGACCTATGGCTGATTTACATGCTGCGCCGGTTGAAAGAGCTTCGTCGCCGGCAGCTTCACCGTCAGAAAGTTGACCAGGCGCCGCCAATGTCGCAATAGCTAGGCTGGGCTCGGCGCGGAACAGTCCTTTGCTGCGGCACAGTTACGTTGCGGCAGTTTGGCGGCGATTTTGTCATTTTCAGTCCCTCCTTGTTCGTTCCTCTTGAAGCGTGCTTGCACGCCGGATGGGGCAAGCAGATGCATGATCGAACTGTTACCCCGAAGCCATTGGCAAGCGCGCTGCCGGAGCTGGCAGCCTCAGGCCGTGATCTGCGAATCGATGCCTGCCGCGGCATCGCGCTCTGGTGCATCTTTCTGGACCATGTCCCCAACAACATCGGAAGTTGGCTGACGCTCCGGAATTACGGCTTCAGCGATGCTGCGGAAGTGTTCATGTTCGTCTCCGGTGTGACCTGCGCGCTGGCGTACGGCAAGATACGACACCGCGACGGCTGGACCGGCGTGATCAGCCGAACGCTGCGGCGAAGCTGGGATATCTATGCCGCATTTTTGCTGCTCACGCTCGCCTGCGTCATCTTGGTGTACCTGGCAGGCGGGGGCCGCCTTGCTGACGAGAGCAATACGCGCATTCTGTTAGATCAGCCGGGCGCAACGCTAGTGCACGCCGCGATCCTACAATACTGTCCAGTCAATACCGACGTGTTGCCGATCTTCGTGCTTCTTCATCTCTTGTTTGCGCCCTTGCTGTGGCTACTACTGCGACTGCCGAACATCACGCTTGGGGTCTCGATAGCGCTTTATGCCTTCGTGCAAGTGTTCGGCTGGACTATGCCGGCATGGCCCAGCGGCCACTGGGCGTTCAATCCGTTGGCTTGGCAGCTGCTTGCTGTACTTGGCGCCTGGTGGATGATCGAGGGCGAGAGAGTGCGGCCGTGGGTCACGTCACGCGCGGCGCTTGTACCTGCCGTCTTCTATCTGGTGTTCAGTCTCATCATCGCATTGAGCTGGAGGATCAGCTCGCTGGACGGACAGGTCCCGCAGGGGCTGCTGAAATTGCTGTACCCTATGGACAAATCCAATCTCGATCCATTGCGACTGTTGCATTTTTTGGCTCTTGCGATTTTGGTTGTACGGCTGGTGCCTCCAAATCGGCGCGCACTGACGACAGCAGTAATGCGCGGCGCGATTCTGTGTGGCAAGAGCTCGTTGCCAATATACTGCCTTGGCGTTCTGCTTACGCTAGCCAGCTTTCTGGCGCTGCTCGACATTTCGGATGGGTTGGCGATGCAGATCGCGCTCAGCGTTAGCGGTGTCCTGACGATGATCTTGGCAGCGACGCTGCTTAACTTGATCAAGATCAAACCCGGGCAGCACCCGACTGCTGCGCTGCCTGTGGGGATCTGCGCCCAGCAGGAAGGCTGGAGCAACTTTGGCAGGCGCCTCCTGGAGGCTTTTCACCGAGAGCTGCGCAAGTTCAGCTGGAGGGGCGGCCAGAACCGCTTCCTCAATTGGCGGTTTGCAGACCGGCAATCCGCGCGCCTGCCGAGCCTCGCCAACGAATTTGTCCGACTCAAGATGGATATCGTCACGGTGTCGCCGAAGCCTGCGGCCATACCGGACAGGAATGCAACTGCGACAGCCCCAATCGGCATTTAGCGGTTCGCATGCGAATTCTCCTGTCGTTCGCCACGGCAACAGTCCGCAGATCACCGAGTTCCTGGCTCGCGAGCGAAGGCGCTGCGCAAACCTCCGCGGCGGCTTGGCCCCCGGCTTCTGCCTCCTTCGCCTACTTCTTGCCCGCGATCGGGCATCAGCATTGCCTTCTGGCTGACCGCCGCCTTGTGCGCTTCTTGGCCGGTTTCCTGGGAGGCTTGGTCTCGGCCGCAGCGCGCCGACGCTCCGGCGTAGCGCCTCCATTAGATCGACGACGTTTCCGCCGCGCGACCGCTCGCTCGGGGTGATCGGCTTGCCGGCTCGCTTCTGGTTGATGAGGTCGATCAGCGCGGTTTGGTACTGGTTCTCGAACTTTTCGGGCTCGAACCGCCCGGACTTCTAGTTGACGATGTACTTGACGAGATCGAGCATGTCCTCGGTGACTTTGACGTCTTGGATCTCGTCGAAATACTCCTCCAGATCCCGCCGCGGCCCCGCTCTCCAGCGAAGGCCTCTCCCGCCCTGCGGCGCCGAGCCGAAAGAGTCGCCGTTCACGGCGGGTATCAGATTGGTATGCCGCCCCAAAGCAAAGGTCGTCTGACCGGGATCCTCTTCCACCCCGGTCGCCAATTCCGTGTTTGCCCCTCCGAAAAAGGGGTAAAGTGCCCCCGGGGTCGCATCCGAGGAGCAACAACATGACCCAACAACTCCCCGAGGTAGTTTCTACCAGGATCGAGCGGCATGTCTTCGCTATCATGGGCAATACGATGCCACCCCGAGATCCGGATGACGACGAAGAGGACGAAGAGCAAGACGACGACGAGAACAGAACCGACGAATCGCCGGTCGTGCGCGAGCCAGACGACGACTGAGCTGGATGCGTGATCCCCAGCCTATGTGCGGCCCGCTGGCGCGTCCGACGGTTTTGAAGATCGTTCTAATTCCGAGAGCGGCGAAAGACGTTGAACGGACCACGGTTCCCGGCGGAGCAACCTGTTGGCATTCACAGCTGCAGGAGGCGAGCATGACCCTCATATGGCTTGGTGTGCTCCTTGTTTTCGGCGGCGTGCTCCAGATGGCATATCAGCCAATCTGGCGAGGCCGACTGAGCGGTGGAAGGTGGCTTCGCTCCGGGCGTGGCACGCTGGAGCCTGAAAGGCCGGCTAGCGGCTTCGGCATCAAATCGAATTGGCCTGGACTTGTGATGGTCGCGCTTGGCGGCGCTTTCTTGCTGGCCGGAGTTGCCATCTGAGTTGGACGAATGTCTCAGCCGTTGCCCGTTATCTAGCGCGGATACCCTAGAGCCATGTCGCTTCTCGGCCGCGATTGGCGAGCCCATCCAACGACCCCGGATCGCCAGTAAGCTATCTCGACGGCATCGGCGACGACTGCCGCGCTGCATGACCTTCGAAGAAGGACAGCGGAAAACCGAAGGTTAGGCCCGCGCGAACTTCATTCACCGGGTGTCCGCCGGTGAGCGCGTGGCGGAATGCGACGTCGAAGCTGAGATCGTCCCGCACGCGATAGATAAGCCCGACGAGTCCGGAGACCGTCTCCTGCTTACCAAACTCGTTCTCGTAAAAGAGCTCGGCAACCGGGCGGACCGTCCACGTTGAAGGGCCTTCAATGATCGCGCCCAGGAAGACGTCGCCATGATGGTCGCGGGTCACGGCTGTCTCGGCATTCAGGTGGACGGTGCCCCAATCCCAGCGCTGCGAGACGATCGTGGCGAAGCTGGCGCCGACACCTGAGCTGCCGGTGCTATCGGGAAGGAGAACGCCAAATTCTGTCGCGATGCTGGGACCCGTCTTGTCCTGCAGGCTGCCCGGCACGACCACATGCTTGAGAAATGCGCCGGCGGCCGTCAGGGTCGTCGGACCGCTCGGCGAGAGAGGCGTTTGCTCCTGGCCTTCGAAGACGGCCTCCCAATCCTCGGTCAGTCCGTAGTTGATGACCGCGGCCGGTGCGATCAGGCTAGTCCCGCTCTGATCGCGCAAACGTCCCGAGGGTTGCAGTTCGATCTCCATCTCCCCTTTCTTTGCGACAGCAGCATCGGTCCCGTCGAAAGGACGATAGGCGGCTGCGGGGGCGGACAGGACGAGCAGGCCGAACGCGACAATGCTGCCCCGCGCAAGGTATCCCGGGGACCTGCCAGGGCTTTGGCCACATCTGCACATGCGCCGTCTCCCCATGAAATCGACTTCAAGGCATTGGCTTGAACACCCAGATCGCCGCCGGCCCAGCGGGGCCCGTACGGACTGCCACAAATAAGCGATCCATCTCCGGCACGAAGAGCGACGTTCGCGCGCCCGTTGCCGTTGGCAAGCGTGCGGCGCGTCGATAGGCCGATCCATCGATTTCAAAGACATCGACGTATCCGGCGCCGCAGCTCACATAGACGCGCTCCCGCTTTGCATCGACGAAGAGATCGTCGACGTCGCCGCATGTTTCCGCATGCGCCACCAGTTTTCCGTCCATCGAGAAGCCAGCCAATTCAGCGGGACTGCGGTATGCCAGAAGGACACGACCACGGCTGCGATCGACGGTCATCGCGTAATTGCCGCCCTTGTCCAAGGGCCAGCTGGCGAGCAGCTTCCCGGAGGCGCCTTCCACCACTGCGACCGCACGCACCTCAGGCAGGTTGACAAAGATGCGTCCACTGTCCGGCTCTATCTGGAAGCTCTCCGGATGCGCCCGCAGCGGCATGTTACGAACGTGGGCGCGGGTCGACGGATCGAGGACGGCGAGGCCACCATCGCCATAACCGACCACCACGCGCCTGGCCGCCGTATCGATCCGGATGTTATCCGCGTCGCTGCCGAGTTCTATCCGGCCGATCGCCTTGTAGTCGTTGCCCTCGAACAGCCGTACCGATCCGTCGCGAGCATTGGCGACATACAGGGTGTCGCTCGAGGGCTCATAGCCGACGCCCTGGGGTTGATCCATACCGGCAATCGTTCGGAACAGGCTGTGGGCGGCGAGATCGACGATAGCGATGCTGTCATTGCCAAGCTCGGCCACGAACAATCGCTGTCGCTTCAGGTCGACGGCCAAATGATCGATTCGGCCACGCACCTCTCCGAGCAAGATTTTTATCTCGAGTTGGAGAGGCGCCTTGTCTTCTGCCGGTTGAGCTGCAGCCGTCAGTGTCGGAATAAGCGCGTCGATGCGCTGAACGATCTGGTCGCGGGTTGCTTCATAATCGTTGATGCCAAGTGGAATGCCCGACCAGTAAGTTACGTTGGCCTCCCCCCGCTGCTCCGCCGGGACCTGATCAAAGGCCACAACCCGGCCCGCCGCGGCGGCGTCGTCCATGGTCATTTGCTGCGGCGGATTGGCCACCTCCAGGCCATCGAGCGCGAGGCCGTCCTGAACCCGTACCGGCACCGACCGATAGAGGTCGATGCCGCGCGAGACGGCCCTGAATGGCAGACCGCGCTCCTGCGCCGCCTTGTTGAAATAGGCCGCGGCCATCTGGCTGTTCACCACGCCGTGCTGGCAGACGAAGACTATCGTGTTCGCCTCGTCCGCCCGCGCGGATGGAACCAGTGACATCAGGAGCGCACAGGAAACGGCTGCAAGGCGCAACCATATCAAGACGTCCCTTCCCAGTGTCCGCATCGTCATGACCTCATTTCAGCCCGGTCAGCACCCATGCCGGCTGCAGGATCGGATAGGCAACTAGCCCGACCATCGCCGTGACGACGATGAGCAAGGGGTTGTTGACCTTCCAACGGAACAACACCGCGAGCGAAAGGATTCCGACGAACGCGGTCAGCCAGTCGCCGATCGCGACCTTGCCGAGAAGGAAGCACGCGCCAAGAATCGTTCCGATCGCCGCCGCATAGGCGCCTCTCACAAACCCCTGCACGTTCGGATTCTTCCGGTGCCGCGCCAGCAGAGGCGCCACGATCAGGACGATCAGGAAGGACGGCAGGAAGATGCCGATGGTGGAGATCAGCGAGCCCCAAAATCCTGCGACGAGATAGCCGACAAAGGTTGCGGTGATCACGACCGGCCCGGGGCTCATCATGCCGATCGCAACGGCCACCAGGAATTCGCGCTCGTTGAGCCAGCCATATTGCTGGACGAGCCCCTGCTCGAGGAAGGGAACGATGACGAGGCCGCTGCCGAAGGTGAGCGAGCCCGCCTTGAGGAAAAACAGCAGTAGCTTGCCCAGCGTCGAACCGGTCACAACCGGGGCAGCCGCGGGCGCCGCGGCCGGAATCACCGCGAGTTGCAGGGCGACCGGCGGACGCTTGATGTTGCCGTAATAGATGATGCCGACGATCCCGGCCCCGATGAACAGCAGCGCGACCTCGGCCTGCAGGATCACGGTCACGGCCAGGCAAACCGCGGCAATCGCCCATTGCAGCCAATCCTCCATACCGAGCTTGGCGAGCCGGTAGCAGGAATGCAGGATCAGCGCGATCACCGCCGGGCTGACGCCGTAGAAGACGGCGGTGACCGGCTGTAGGTCTCCCAGGTAGACGTAGAGCGCGCCGAGCGCGGCGACGATGACGAAGTTCGGCAGGATGAAGGCCCAGCCGCCAGCCCACGCCCCCCAGAAGCCGCAGCGCAGATACGCAATGAAGATGCCGACCTGGATCGCGAGCGGCCCTGGGAGCGACTGGCAGATAGCGATGGCCTCGCGCATCTGCTCCTTGGTCAGCCACTTCTTGTCATCGACCAGCTCGCGCTCCATCTGGCCGACCAGCGCGACAGGCCCGCCGAAGCCGAGAAAGCCCAGCCGCAGAAAATAGCGGACGAGTTCGCCCATTCCACCGCGTTCGGTTGTCGTTGTCGTCGTCACAGTCTTGCCCCGTTAGTTGTGATCTGCGGGTTCGACGATTCCGTCGAATGCAACCCCGAGCCCTGATGGCACCAATTCCAGACGCTCGCCCCTGAGCGTCACCGCGTAACAGCCGTCATCATTCTCGCCGAGCCAAAGGTACAGCTCGTCCTTTTCGATGGACCATTTTCCGACCTTCTTCGTTCCCATCGAATAGCTTCTCAGCGTGCCGTCCCGCTCGTAGACGAAGCGATAATGCACCTCATCCGTGAGCTGCATTCCCGCAAATCTGGCTTTGATCTGTGCGCCAGAGAGCTTCCGCGCGTCCGCTGCGGCCGCGTAGTCCGACGCTAGACCGCCGGCCAACACGGCAAGAACGGCCAGTATCGGAGGCATCCCGATGCGGGCGACCGCTGCTGTCATTTCTTGCAGGACTTCATGCACATCTGATACTCGGATTTGCAGGTCGGTCCCGCGTAATTCTTCATGCAGGCCTTCTGCTGATCGGCGCAGACCTTGCAGCTGGACTCGCCGATAGCAGCGTCCATGCTCGCCAGAAATCCGGCTGCAAACATGAACACGATCATGACCGTTCGCATCGCTTGATCCCCCTTTGTCGCGTCACCCTTTGGCGCTTGCGGTCTTGTCCAGCGCAGCGCGCAGACCCTTGGCGAGCTTGATGGCATCGTCATTGGCCCAGAAGTGCATGAAGAACAGCCGCGGCTCCTCATCGAGCATGTGGCTGTGCAGCGCCGTCACCTCGATGCCATGCGTGCGCAGCGCCGTGATCACGGGATTGACCTCCTCGCCGGTCAGCACGAAGTCGCCGGTGATCGCGGCCTTGCCGCCGCCGGTCGGCTGGAAGTTGATCCCGGTTGCGACGCCCATTGGACCGACCGGGGTGAGCAGCACGCCGGCTTCCTTGATCGGGTCAGTCCGTTTGACGCCGAACTGATAGACACCGCCATTGGCCTGCCCCTTAACACCGATGATCTGGTCGAGCTGCGCCGTGTCCAGATCGATCGCGGGAGGCGGGCTTGCCGGAGGCGAACTCGTCAGCGGTGTCCTGCTTTCGGCGAGCCCGTCACGGATCGCCGCGGCGATTTTGGCGGGATCGCCGTGGCCAGCGACGTGCATGTAGAAGGTTGCGGGACTGGCGCGCAGCAGATGATTGTGAACGGCCGTAATCTCGAGTCCACCCGCGATCATCTTGGCCATCACCGGATTGATCTCGGTCTCCAGCAGCACCAGATCGCCCATCACCATGACGCCACCATGCGCCGGCTTGAACGCCACCCAGCCGCCAAGCGCCAAGGCGGGCTTGATGGTGACGCCATCCAGGGTCACCGAGAGGTCAGTGCGCGCAAATCCATAGCGATGCACGTCGTCCGAGACGGCAGCCTTGCGGCCCAAGGTTTCGTCAGTCTTCTGCCAGTCGACGCTCTGCGCTCGCGCCGACGCGATGAATGGCTCGCTGAAGATTTTCCAGTCGAAGGTCTGCCCAATGGCGGTCGAGGCAAGCAGGCAGCAGCCGGCGCCAATGAAAGCCGAGATTGTTTTTCGCATTGAATTCCTCCTTGCAGGTGGTTCGGAAGCCGGGGCGCGATCGCCGCGGCGGCGAAAGGCCCCCGCCTTCCTATTCCTTCAACAGGCGCACGATGGTTCGTGCGCCTGAGATGGTTTGCACCGAAATCGTGACGGGATCGCCAAAGCGGACAGCGTCGAAGATCAGGCCGTCCTGCACCTTGAAACCCTCCTCCCTGTCCGTGGATAGCCGAATCTCGATGATGTTTTGGCTCTGGTCGACGCTATTGACCACACCACGCAACGTTTCGGTCGCGGGCGGTCGAGCGACTGCGCCGACGGTCAGCGCTGCGATCGGCTCCTGCTGCACGGCCGCTTCGTTGGCTGGTGCCGACAGGGCTACGCCTGGCAGCAGACACGTCAGCCAGGCAATCGTTCTCAGATTCGTCATTGTGAGCTCAATCCCGCTGCTTGATCTGGCCGCTGCTGTCGATCACGAGGTGGACTTGCTTGCCGTCCTTGACCGCCATTGCAGTCGTGCCCTCGGCAGTCGACTTGACGTCGCGGACCTTCGAGTAACCGGCCGCCTGAATTTTGGCGATGAGCTCATCCTGGGTGAGTGCGTGCGCTGGCGGGCTGCCGCTGGCGATGGCGAGCAACAGCGTTGCAGACAAAAGTGCGTGTTTCCGCATGATCGTTCTCCTGGTTGTCCCTGCCCCAGGTGAAGTGTCCGACGTAGGTCACGCCTTGACCTTGTTGGTCGGCCAGTTGTGGTCTCCTTGGTCGCGTCGCGGCACCAGCGGTAGAATGCGTCGTACAGCAGCATGCCGGCACTCAGCTGTTCGAGATCGTCGTCGAACATGCGCGACAATCCGAGCGAGGCTGCGAGCAAGCCGGACGCTTCCGGAGAGAGATGGGGCCGTGCGGTGTCGGCGGCGCGCGCCATGGTAGCCAGCCGCTCCAGCGCCGGTGTCGAGAGGCACAACTCCTTCACCATCACATCGAAGGTGCAGAGTTCACCACGATGGCTCCAGTACACGTTCTCGATGTCGAACGGCGTGGCGCCGAAGCGTTCGGCGACATCCGGGACTTCCGAGGCCGTGACATAGAGGAACACCGCAGTGGGATCGATGAAGCGGCGGATCAGCCACGGGCACGCGATGCGATCGAGCTTGGGACGCGAGCGCGTCACCCAGACCGTGCGGCCCCGACCGTCGCGTTTCGGAATCCTATCGGCGGGGACGGTCGGTAATTCTGCCGCCGCCCAGCCCCGGTGACCGCCCTCCAGGACCTCAGCTGCAATGCTCGCGGACCGGAGCCAGGCAGCCGTGCCTTCACTGAGCTTCTGGCCCCTGTTGCAGACGACAACGACCGACTGGCCGGTCATGCTTGAGGCCCAGTTTTGGACATCGAGATGGGATCGACGAACCGCGCCCGGTATCAGTCGTGGATCGGCCGAAAAGTCTTCATCGATGCGAACATCGATGAGCGCCGGCGCGCTGGCCGTGCCGACGAGACGGGAGAGTTTCTCGGTCGAAATTGAGGTGTAAGAAGACATGCTGCGCCCTTGGTGAACAGGACGCGATTCTTGGGCATGTCGCCTCGCGGGGAGATCGCAAATCCCCGAAACTCGAATAAAAACCCTGCCGGCAGGGCTGTCAACCGCGGCATTGTCGGGCTCGATCAAGCCCTCATCCAAAGAACGTCACAAAGAATTTATTCTTTCTTAGGAACCATCCCGAAAGCGGTCGCGGGTCGCAGGGACACGCTCCGAACCGGGTAGCAGACATTGAATGAGCACCATTTGCCGCCAGCTTGAACCGTCAGAACGATCACCGTAGAATGTCTTGGAGGGGATTAAGCAGACTCCCCGTGAGACTTCGGTCCAAGCTCTGCGCAGCACGCAACACGTGGAGCTTGCGCATGGACACCGAACGACAACCATCTCGCCGACCCACCATAGCTATCCTCTCGCGAGGCGACGCAACTGTGCGTCGGGACACGACCCCACAAAACAGCCGCTTCGTCCGCGTCTTCGAAGCACTTGCCGCGGCTGGCGTAGAGGCCCGCCCGGCGATTTACGACGAAAGCTTTGCCGAGGAGGTCCGCGGGCAATTGCTCGCGGTCGACGGCGTCCTCGTCTGGGTCAATCCAATCCAGGACGGCCGAAATCGCGTCAGTCTCGACGCCCTGCTGCGCGACGTCGCCGCTCGGGGCGCCTGGGTGAGTGCCCATCCCGATGTCATCCTCAAGATGGGCACCAAGGAGGTGCTCTATCGTACCCGCTCGATGGGATGGGGAAGCGACACGGCGTTATATCAAACCGCCGAGGCGATGCGCACGGAGTTGCCGCCGCGGCTCGCTACAGGTCCCCGCGTGATCAAGCGCAACCGGGGTAACGGAGGCCAAGGCGTCTGGAAGGTCGAGAGGTTGCCGACTTCCCCCATGATAAGGGTGCTGGACGCGACCAAGGACGCGCCAGAGGAACTAACGCTGGATGATTTCCTTCGTCGCTGCGCCGAGTATTTCGAAAACGGCAGTGTGATCGACCAACCGTTCCAGCCTCGCCTGACCGAAGGCGTCGTGCGCTGCTATATGGCAGGCGATCGCTGCGCCGGCTTTGGCCATCACAAAGTCAAAGCTCTCGTCGACTCGCCGGCAGCACGTTCCGAGGCCGGGCCGCGGCTCTATACGTCCAATGCCGACCCGCGCTTCCAGCGGCTGCGTCGGTTGATGGAAAATGAGTGGACGCCGCAGCTAACCTCGCTGCTGGATATTGCGCGAGGTGACCTGCCCGCGATCTGGGACGCCGACTTCCTGCTCGGCCCCATCCAGGCCGACGGGAGCGACAGCTACGTGCTCGGCGAGATCAACGTCAGCTCGGTGCATCCCTACCCGGACGAGGCGCCGGCGGAGATCGCCAGGCGCGTTGCCGATCGGCTGCAGCTTTGACGCATGCTGACGGTCAGCGGCCTCAAGCGCTTGCACATCTCCGTGTCCTTCGACTTGCAGGACGGCGAATGCGTCGCCCTGCAAGGGCCTTCTGGGGTCGGGAAGACTCTGCTGCTTCGCTCCATCGCGGACCTCGATCCCAACGAAGGAACGGTCAAGCTCGACGGAACGCTGAGAGAGGCGATGTCCGGTCCCGCCTGGCGAAAGCGAGTGACCTATCTCGCCGCCGAGCCCGGCTGGTGGTCCGACACTGTGCACGAGCACTTCACGACCTGGGATGATGCCCTGCCGCTGGTCACGCGCCTGGGGCTTCCGGACGGCTGCGGACCTTGGCCGATCCAAAGGCTTTCGACCGGTGAGAGACAACGTTTGGGGCTTGTGCGGGCGCTCATGCTGCGATCGCGGGTGCTTCTGCTGGACGAGCCAACCTCGGCGCTCGACTCGGCATCCGCCGCGGCCGTGGAATCCCTGATCGCCGAACGCATTGCGAATGGAACGAGCGTCATCTGGAGCACGCACGACAACGCTCAAGCCCGCCGCGTCGGGTCGAGGATATTCGTGATGGGCCCCGATGGTTGCATCGAGGAAAACCGGCCGTGACCTACATCCAGCTTTCGTACGGTGATCTGGCCCTCCCCGCGCTCCTCGTCGTCATGGACGGCGTTCTCTCGCTTGCTCTCCGCCTCAAGCTTGAGAAGCAACTGGCCATCGCGACAATGCGCATGGTGGTTCAGCTCGTCCTCGTTGGATACGTGCTGATGTTCCCGTTTGCCGCGGTGTCGCCCCTTTGGACAGCCCTTGCAGCCGTCATCATGGTTCTCTTCGCATCTCGGGAAATCGTCGCGAGGCACAAGCGGCGCCTTCCGGGCGTTTGGAAATATGGCCTGGGCGCCGGATGCACGCTGCTCGCCGCCGGTACCGTCACGATGTTCGCCCTTCTGACGGAACTACGCCCCGATCCTTGGTATCATCCGCGCTACGCGCTGCCTTTGCTGGGCATGATCCTGGGCAACACCATGACTGGAATAAGCCTGGGCTTGGACGTGCTGACAAATAGCCTGGTGCGCGAACGAGCCGCCGTAGAAGCTTGCCTTGCACTCGGCGGCACCCGACACCAAGCCCTGCTGCCGATCATACGGGACGCCTTGAGAAGCGGCTTCATGCCGATCATGAACAGCATGGCGGCGATCGGCCTCGTATCATTGCCAGGGATGATGACTGGCCAGATTCTCGCGGGCGTCGAGCCGGTCGATGCCGTAAAATATCAATTGCTAATCATGTTCCTGATTGCCGGCGGGACCGGGTTGGGAACGCTGGCCGCCGTCCTGGGTGGCGCACACCTGCTGACCGATCATCGACATCGGCTACGCCTCGATCGAATTGCAGCAGAACGGTCAGAATGACTGGGCTACCGACCATTCGGCCGCCCGTTGCATGCCGATTCGTTCATTGGCTCGCTTGACTCCTAGCGGTCTGGCGAACCTCGAATAGAGCGCCGGCAACACTACAGCCGTCAACAGCGTCGCGATCATCAGCCTGTGATCACGGTGGCAAGCGACTTTTGCATCTCGGCCCCCACCCCGTGGCCAACCTCATCGGCACGAAGCCAACGGAGGGGAGCAGTGCGGTCGCCACGACGGGACGGAATCATCTCGCTCGAAGAGGTGACTTGATCTCGCGGTCGATCCCACGGGAAGGGAGCACGGTCGTATAATCAAAATGAGTGCCTGAAGAAAAGCGCGTTGAACGTGGGGTTGCTCCCAAGTCGCACGTCCATTAGTTCGACATGTTGGCGTCAAGGAGCGCCAGAAGTGAGCGCACCACTACTAGTCGCCGACGTCCGATCGTTGTCGTAACGATACACCCAGCTCCTTGGACTCCACAAAGCTGCGGTGGCGGCGCTCGATGCGGGCCGACCCAGGTGGCAGAGCTTTCATCTCGAAGAAATTTGAGCCTGGGCCGGGGGCGCTGACGGTAGAGTCAGCGGCCTCCTTGCGGCGATCGTTTTCGAGCGAACAGCTCAGGCACCTTGGCCGCTTTCGCGATCCGAATAGAGATTGCGCATGCCGCGCTCACCGCAGACTAGGTCGCTAATTCGCCTTCAACTCGCACAGCTTCCGCATGTAGTAGCCTTGACTCTCCACAGCCGACCTAATCTCGTCACTGACGCTGGAAGCCTTCCGCTTCCTCCTCCATCGGCCTGACGTACCTGTGAGATGTATTGGGAAACCCTCTCTTACGACCAGCAGATCACGTTTGTTATTCAGATATACGTCGAACATGGGTCACCCTGTGAGGTGAGGAAAGAGTATCGCTGCGGAGCGGAAGGAGGGTTGCGCGAATACAACAGACTTAGTCAAAAGACGCCGGGTTAGGATCGGACTTCTTTCGTTTGTCGCGATGTCGCAAGAAAACAACGCCCTTCTGATCGCCGTTGACCCAATCGAGTTCGCTGCGTCGATAGGCAAGCCCGTTCGGACTCCTTACGATTTGAGGGAAAGCAGTTTTGCAATGAGCGCGGCGGTCAGCAGCGTGGCGTGACCGTCGGGCGCGATGGCGTAAATAATCGGGACGTGCGCTTGACCTTTCCTAGGCGGCCGTATGGAAAGGACGGCTCACATGGCATCACCTACTGCATCATCGGGCAAAACACGCGGTCGGGCCGTGCTACTTGAGAAAGATCTCCTCGAGTTCGAGGCGCAACGTGCTGTGACATTCGCACGCCATCGCCGCCAGCCGCGATCGGTCGATCTCGATCAGGCCGCGTCGATCAGCTCTGATCCCTCCGGACGCACGCAGATTGCGCATCAGGAGCGTCACCGTCGTTCGTCGCACACCGAGCATTTGCGACAGCGCCTCCTGCGTGATCGGGAGCATGTCGTGGTCGATGTGGTCGCGAAAATGCAGCAGCCAGCGAGCCAGGCGGGCTTCGACTGGATGCAGCGCATTGCAAGCCGTGCCGATCTGAAACTGCATCAACAACGCCCTGAGGTGAATCTGGACCGCGTTCCGGATAGCGGGACTCCGGGTGAAAGCGGCGTGAAATCGCGATGCGGGGATGCGGGCGGCGGTGCCTGTCGCGCGCACGACTGCTGTCGCTGTAACGGCCGAAGGTGATGGCCCGAGCAGGGAAAGAATGCCGACCGCCCCCTCGCGCCCGACCGCGGCGCTGGCGACCGTCTCTCCGTTTGCCATCTCGAACATCAGCGAGATAGCGCCGCTATAAGGGAAGAAGACATGCTCGATCTGGTCACCCGCTTGCGCGAGGACCGCGTCTTGATCGAGCGCGACCGTCGCCAGCTCGGGCGCCAAGAGGTCGAAGTCCGCCGCCGGCAGGGCTGCTAGAAGACGGTTACTTATTGCGCCAGGACGTGTCACTGCGGGTAACCCGCTGTGAGGAATCCGCCGCCCTCTCGATACCGAGCGGCGCGGAAAGGTCTCAACATCTGAGGTTCGCTACGCGCACCAACATCCTAATCACTTGCATCAAACTCCAAATGCTCGCGACCGCCGAGTGCCAGATTTTGCTTTCAGCATGATCGGGAAATAGTTGCAAGTAGACCGCGAGCCTCAGTTTCATAACGCGCATGCGTAAGATGCAGAGCTTTGCGTCCGCATGAGTTCCAATTTCCGGCGCGCGGCAAACGTTACGGCAACCCTGGGCGATGCCGCTTCACGTCGGGCTTGTCGCTGTGACAAGGCGTGCATGCCTCGACGTACGCCGCCGCGAGATGTTTGGCGATTAGCTCTGCAGTCAGCAAAGTCGCATGACCGTCGGCCGCAACGGCATAATTGAGCGCGCGCCGGGTGCAGGCGCGGATCGGTTTCGATCTCGCGGGCGGCTTGCATCGCCGCGAGCACCGTGTGGCGCCTTTCGATCAGGTATTGACCGCGTCCGATAAACAGGGACGCGGTGAAATGGTCAGCGCTCCGGATGGCTGCAATTGCGCGGGACTCGATCGCGTCAAACGTCATGCAGCGATCCTCAGCGAGAGCGCGGCGACCCGCACGCCGGGCTGTAGCGCGGATCGTAACCGTAGCATCTGCCGCCCGCGATCTTACCCTCGCGGGTACCTTTCCCTCCTCCACCGCTATCGTTGATGACCTAGCCCGATTCCGAGATGCAACGCCTTCTGGCGCAGCGCGCCGACTGTACGTTTGGTCAGCTTTGAGATTTTGGTGACCGGAGTCCGCGCCTTTGAATGGGCCTTCAATTCCCTGATATCTGCCGCAGTCCACTCGCGCCGCTTAACGCGCTTCTTCGTTGCCTTCTTCGCCATGAAATGGCTCCGTTTAAATGAGGAGCGGCTTGTATCACAGCTTCATTGCAAGAACACAAACCCTTTGGTGCTAAACGTTTGGTTCGCCATGCCCGCTCTGATTGGGAACATGCCATCTACAACAGCAAGCCAAGCCTTCGAGCCTCCTCGATCATCCACAGTTGTTTGCCTCCGTGGAAAGCCTGCACTTACCGAATGGCCTTTGCATGGCTTGTGCGCGAAATTGGCTTGGATGTGGTTGCACGATTTTACGTCACGATGTGTTCTGCCTGGCCTTCGGCTGGCTCACTCTGCGGCTTCAGCAGGGGAGCTTTTTAGCTCCGCGAATTTGGCTGCCATGGTGGGATTCCCCCGGGTCAACTTCTTGATCGTCACATCCTGCGCCTTGTCATTCGCGAGGCGCAGATTGCGGTCTGCGCCAATCAGGGCGTCCTTTGTCTTCTGCAGATGGTCGATGGACTTGTCGATCTCGCTGATCGCCGTCTGGAAGTGCCTGGAGGCGAGATCGTAGTTCTTGGCGAACCCGTTCTTGAACGTCTCAAGCTGGCTTTCAAACTGCGTGATGTCGATATTCTGGGCCCTGACGAGCGCCAGCTCTGTCTTGTACTTCAACGAGTTGATCGCCGCATTCCGCAGCAGCGTGATCATGGGCAGGAAGAACTGCGGCCGGATCACGTACATCTTCCGATAACGGTGAAAGACGTCGACGATTCCCGCGTTGTAGAGCTCACTGTCAGGCTCGAGCAGTGAGACCAGCACAGCGTACTCGCAGCCCTTCTCGGTCCGGTCCCGGTCGAGCTCCTTGAGGAAGTCCTCGTTCTTGCTTTTCGTCGCGGTTTTGTCGCTTTCGTTCTTCATCTCGAACATGATCGAGACGACCTCGGTGCCGGCATCGTCCGAGTCCCGGAAGATGTAATCGCCCTTGCTGCCGGTCCGCGCGTCGTTGTCCTTCTCGAAGTACGCCCGCGGAAAGGCCATCGACCGCACCCGGTTGAACTCGGTCTCGCAGTGCTGTTCGAGGGTCTCGCCGACCATCTTGGTCGAGAGGCGGGCCTTCATGTCCTTCAAACGCTCGATCGTGTCATCGCGATCCTTGATCTGCGTTTCGTACTTGTCCTTGAGCGATTGCTCGGAGAGCTGCTTTTGAAGCTGCACCTGCTTGATGCCGTTCTTCAGCTCATCGCGCTCTTTTTCGATGGCACCGACCGCCTCGGTGACCGCGAGCTTCTTCTCAACCTCGACGGCCTGGACCTTGGCCTTCAGCTCCTGGATTTCTTTTTCCTTAGCAGCGGAAATTTTGTGCTGCTCACTGGCCAGAAGCGCTTCAGCAAGCTCCGAGGCTGCTTTCTTTTCGCGCTCGGACTCGGCAAGCGCGTTGGCGAGCCTGTCACGGTCCTTTTCCACGGCACTGAGCGCTTCTTTAACGGCGAGCTTCTGGGCGACCTCACTCCCCTCAAGCCTGGCCTTCAACTCCTGGATTTCGGCATCTTTGGCGGCCGTGGTCTTCTGCACATCGTTACTCACCTGGGCCTTGGCCAATTCAACAGCGCTCTGCTTGTCACGCTCGGCCAATTCCAGCCGCTCGTGCAGCTGCCTGACGAAATCGGCGTCACGAACCTGCTTCAGGATCTCCGCATAACCGGATTCATCGACCTTGAAGGCCTTGTCACAGTGGGGACAGATGATTTCGTGCATGTTTCCTGGCCGGGTGGGCGGCTGCTGTTGTCATTTAAAGAGGGCTGCGGCCCGGCAGAATCGGCCCCGCCTACCAACAAGAACAAAATTAGAACAAGCAGTTTTGGAGGGTCAAGACGGAAGCAGCGGTTTTGCGCATTTTCGGCCGTCAATCCCCGGGTTTTCCATAAATAGCGCCCTTAGGCGGGGAGATAGTCCACGCCTTGGGGTACTAACCGAGCCTGGTCTGCCGCGGGATGAAGAGTTCGCTGAGCTTGCGTTCGGAAAGCACACTCCGGTACCCCGTGTGAGCAGATGACGGCGGCCGGGCGGGGTTTAGGATTGATCGAGTAACCGAGTTGCTTGGCCTTAGCGCTACCCCCGCGCTGGGGCCGTTTTCCCGCTGCGACCAATGATGCGTTCGCCAGCAATCCCGCGTGCGGTTCCCTCGTCCGTATTCTCACGGGCCCATGTTGGCAGACAACTTGCGATGCGCGTGTGAACTGTTCGGCGAGAGCGGTTCTCGATGTGCGCACTCAGACATTCGGAGCACGCAAATGAATATGCATCATCATTTTGAGACGGCCCGCGAAAGCTCATTACGAGAGTTGACAATCATCAGCAAGATTTTGGCCGATCTTGTCCGCACCTGCCAACTGATCGAATCCGACATCGCGGCCGAAGAAGGGCGCTCGGGGATTTTCGACCAATCCGACGCGAGGTATTCGATTTTGGCAAAGTCCCTGAACGGACGGCGCGACAATCTCAAGGGAACCATTGCTACTCTTGAAAAGCGTTTTACCGATTGCGCAGCACAAGCAGGGTCCCAACGCAGCATAAGTCGAGTCAGCGCTGCTGGGGTGCTGACGCGGCCCGCCCCTGCCGATTGATGGAGCACGCCCGCGCATTCGAGCCGCCGCGCTCGGTGCGCAGGAAGGTCACATGGTTGGTCTTCGGCATGGCGTCGACGGCCTGGCGCAGCTCAGCACTCAGGCAAATGTTTGGGCTACTAGTCCGTAAGATGCCGGGAACCTCTTCCCTCCGCGCGGCGAGTTGCGTTAGGCTCACAACCCGGGCGAGAGGCGAGAATGGCGAGCAAGGTTGTACGCGTCGATAGGATAGAGACGGTGATCCTGCGGCGCCTCCGTCGCGTGCAGGCGTGGCGCAGGGCGCGGCTGAAACGCCTCTTAGCTGATCCCGACATTGCCAAAAATGACCCGGAGCGGCGAAAGTCCATCAAGGCCGCGCAGCACTACACCGCTGTCTCTGCGCGCGCGGAAGCTATCCTGCGAGGTCTGATCGACCGCTAGGGGATGACGCATGTAGCTCGCTGCGAAGAGATGAAGTCGCCTACGTCGGCATCCAAACCTCGACCACAGGTATCTCGCGCGTCCCGATCAGTAGCGCGATAGCGGCGAGCATCAATTGGCGCATCGATTAGCCTCTTTGTGCCCGCTAGTTCCTTGTCTTTGTCCATAGGGTATGACGCCATGTCATTGGATCGCGAAGACCCCAAAACAAAGGAAATGCTCCGGCGTCTTCAGATCGAGCATGATGCTATTATTCGCAACATTGGCCTAGTGACCAGGGTCTGGGCTACGTTGGAAAACCAGCTATATGGTGGGAATGGACTGAGAGGCCGCCTGAGAATCATCAGGCAATCCCCGTAGAGATCTGGCGTCCCGTTTCCCGACTTTCCCCAGAAGATCAGCTTGACCGTCGGACGGTCAATGAAGCCGTGGCAAATCACAAAGAGCCCGACGCCGGTTAGGGTATCGCGGTGCCAAAGCAAATGCCTGGGACTGGGCAGGCATCTCGTTGCATGGCCTGGCCCGCTTAACCTAAGCTATTGGCTCACATCACCTGATCATCGTAGCTTAGTTGGATGCGAGGTTCGCTGCGTTTGGCCAGGGATCAATTATGTGGGTCCGGATTTTGGCGGTGGGAATAATTGGCTTTGCCGGTATGGGTGCAGTTAATGCGCTCGCGGGAGATCCGGCGCCGGCACCGTCCGTCGAGTATCCAGTGGCGGAGCGCGCTAAGAAGGCCGATCGGCTTTCGCTCGTCCCAGAGCAAGGGACGATAGGCTCCACAACGAGCGGCCCCGCGATACAGCCAGCACCAATCGCACCGGTACCGCCGGCACCTGCCCCGCAAACGAAAACCATCCTGGAGCCTCCTGCCGCTCGTGTCGTCGCTCGACATCGGCATGAAGCGACCGGTCCGAAACTGAAAAAGAGAAATCGCCTCGCCAGCAGCAAACCCTATCAAGCCGCAAACGTCGAAAAGCCGATCCGTACTGTCGACTGCAACGGAAATGGACTGGATAATCTCTTGCGGTCAATGCGGCTGAAGCCGGGTTGTCTATAGGCTGGATGTCCTGACAAACGAAAAGCGACCCCGGCGCTGGGGGCGCCGGCGTCGCCACTAAGCTCCCGGTCGGGAGCAACCTAACGCCAAATGACGTCTCCTGGCGTTGCCACTTGTTCCCAGAGGCGAAGCTCAGCCTACTCTGAGGTTTTCCGCGGACGTCTTGCCCCGGTTGTTCGTTTCTTCGTAGCTCACCTTACCACCCTCGTTGAGGCTGCTCAGACCCGCTTTCTCGACGGCCGAGATGTGTACGAAAACATCCTTGCCGCCGTTGTCGGGCTGGATGAACCCATAACCCTTGGTCGGGTTGAACCACTTCACGGTACCTGTAGCCACAGAACAAATCTC
>NZ_LGHK01000065.1 GCF_001908235.1 Bradyrhizobium sp. NAS96.2 | reverse complement strand
GAGGGCGGAGGGCGGAGCGCCTGTCATCGTTCTCGCTGACACCGCTGTGGAGCAGCAAGTAGTTCCGCCAAGCGAACGCACACGCACCTTCTCTTGCCTGAGCATTCATGGGCACCTCCCTTAACGTCAGAGAAGGACTGGGAGGCCTGTTTCGTTCCGAAATTTGCAGGCGCAGTATTCGCGTTGCTGGCGCGAATGCGATCTGCCCCTATTGGAACGCAACAGCGTGGTTCCGCACATTAATTCCGGTCGCGAAGTATGCCTGCTCTCGATTTATGCTTTGAGATTGATCGAAGGTACGCCCGAGCCTCTATCTATCTCCTTTAACCGACGTAGCGTCGCGCGAAGGTGGGAAGGCAAAGGCGATTGATTCCGATCGAGGACAATGGGAAGCCTTTCGCCTACCTCGTGACAAAAGGGCGCGGCAATGTTCCGTCTCTACTTGCGGGGCATACAGCTCAACCATGGGACACCTCTCAGATCACGCCCAAGGCTACCGCAATAGACATTTCCACGAGGAACGCGGAGGCAAGAGTGGCTACGGTGATAACTGCTTCCACGAGCGACAGGTGCATGGTTGACCTCGCAGTCCCGCGGCGCCCCAAGTTAAAATTCACATAAGTTAAGTTGGTTTCGGTTCCGACTGCATTTTTCTGAGCCGGTGGAACTCCGTTCGCCCTCATTTCGCTGCTCGGATATTTCACTCTAGGCGTCCTCTATGCCTGCTTTTGAGCGAAATGCGGACCTACCGTAGCTTGCCTTGAGAGATCAACCGTCGGTCAGCCGCGCTCGTTTTCAGAAATCCTGTTGACGGGCTACGAAGTCGCAACTTGGGGAGCTTGGAAGCCCGTCGATAAGAAAATAGGGCCTCCGAAATATTCGGTTTCCCGAGAAGGGCCTCAGCGACAGCCAGCGCCTTGCATTAGGAGCATCATTTCCGTAGAACCACGGGATTTCGCCAGTGCCCCCAATGCCGAGCGTTTGGATTCGCGTTGTGTCCGCCCGGCACCTAAACTGCGGGCATGCTGAAGGCGAGCGCCGTTCGAGCTTCCGCTGGATGTGGCTCGCCAGTAGGCGGCAGACATCGAGGTCAGCGGTCCCCACTCGCCATTTCAGATCGACACTGTGGAGAATTCCCGCAAAGAGAGCGAGCTTTGCGGTGTCGAAGTCAAGTAATCGCAGCTCAAGAACGTCTTCTTCCGTTCGAGCCGATGATTTCGCCGCATCTGATCAAGCGCTTCCCGTGAGCCGGTCGGCCAAAGTGGCGGATGCATTGAGATGGCGGATCGTTTATTAAAACGGTGAGGCGCTGCAGACCGTATGCCCAAGCCGAACGGACCGAACGCGGGTTTTGTCGAGAGATGGCTGGAACAGCTAGGGCTGTCTGGCTACCTGCACGCATTCCTCCACAACGACATAGACGCTGGCGATTTGGCGCATCTTACCTCGACCGATCTTGTCGAGCTCGGCGTCACGTCAGTCGGACATCGCCGCCGGCTGCTCGATGCGATCGCAAAGCTTGCCGTGGAGGTGCAGCGGCCCGAGCCGAAGGAGAAGCCCGCCCCTCGGACGCCTGCGCCGCGGCCGCTTGCTAACGCCGAGCGACGGCAGGTCACGACCATGTTCTGCGACCTCGTCGGCTACACCAGA
Organism: Bradyrhizobium sp. NAS96.2; assembly: GCF_001908235.1. GTDB lineage: Bacteria > Pseudomonadota > Alphaproteobacteria > Rhizobiales > Xanthobacteraceae > Bradyrhizobium. Next base: position 12,379 of record NZ_LGHK01000065.1, on the reverse strand, counting down.
CTTTCCTCCGATTTCGACCCCGAGATCGTGCTGGAGCTCCTCACCAGTTACAAAGATACCTGCGCCACGCTCATCGAGCGCTATGGCGGATACGTGCTGCGCTACGTCGGGGACGGCGTACTCGCGACCTACGGATATCCGCGCGCGCGCGAGGACGACGCAGCACGCGCGGTCGCTACCGGGCTGACGCTCACCGAGGAGATCGGCAAGCTGGTCACACCACGCGGAGATCAACTCCAGGTACGGATCGGCATCGCCACCGGGCCCGTCGTGGTTGGCGACCTGGTCGGCCATGCCGCCATCGAGCGGGACTCGCTGGTTGGCGAAGCCCCCAACCTTGCCGCGCGGCTGCAAGGCGAAGCCGGGGCCGGCGAGGTGCTCATCGCGGAAACAACCGCGAAAATTATCGGCGGACAGTTCCGCCTTGCGAATCTCGGCCCGCGAAGCCTGAAGGGCTTCGACGCACCCGTCACGGCCTACCGTGTGATCGGGGAACAGCGGGGAGCGACCCGCTTCGACGCTGTGCATGGCGCGGTCAACCTGCCTATGATCAGTCGCGAGTACGAGGTCTCCCGACTGGTTGACCGCGCCGCCGCAGCCCTGCTCGGCCAGGGTCAGATCGTCGTGATCACCGGCGAGGCCGGCATTGGCAAGTCGCGCTTAATCGATGAGATGCACCGCAGGCTCGAGATCAGGCCGGAACAGCGTGTGGTGCTGCAATGTTCACCGATCCACGCCAACCGCCCGTTCCACCCGATCACCCATTATTTTGACTACATGACGGGTGTGGAAGCGCCGGATGCTGATGTGCGCCAGCTCGACAAGCTCGAAGCAATGCTGCGCGGCCTCGGCCAGGCGAGCCCCGAGCGGCTGGCGCTAATCGCCGAGCTGTTGCGGCGCGAGAGCAGCGACCGAAAGTTATTGCTCCGGCTTGCGCCCACGGAAATCAGGGAACGCACCATCGCGGCACTGCTCGACATAGTAGAGGCAATCTCGCGCGAGAGCCCAATCATCGTCATCGAGGACGTGCACTGGGCGGATCCCTCGACCAACGAATGGCTGGAGCAGTTGGCCGGAATGATCCGCAGTCTTCCGGTATTGCTGGTCGCGACCATGCGCCCGGAGGAGATGCCGGATTGGGCGCGGCATACTGGCGCGAGTATTCTGCAGCTGGCGCGGCTGCAGCCGGACGAGATCAGGCGGCTCGTCAATACCATCGCCCCCGAGTGCAAGATGCCGGCCAGTATGATCGATGCGATCGTGGCACGCTCGGACGGCATCCCGATCTTTGCTGAGGAATTGACCCGCAGCCTGCAGGCGATGGGGGACGCCTCTCCCGGTGCGATGGACGCGACCGCGATCCCGGTGACCTTGAACGAAATCCTGCTGGCGCGGCTCGACCTGCTTGAAAATGGCCGTGAGACGGCGCAGCTTGCGGCGGCTATCGGGCGCGACATCCCGCTCGATCTGATGATAGCCTTATCACCCTTCGGCGAGGCCGCTATGCGGGAGAGCGTCGAGGGGCTGGTCGGAAGCGGCATCTTCGTCACGCGTCCCAGTGGCTTTGGTGATGTCGTCGATTTCCGCCATGCGCTGCTGCGCGACGCCGCCTATCATCTGCTGCTGCGGCGCGACCGGTTGCGCGTCCACAAGCTGATTGCCAACACTATCGAGGAGAAGTTTCCCGCACTCGTCGACAGCATGCCGCACGTGCTGGCGCACCAGTTCGCGGAAGCCGGGGACCATTCCGCCGCCATCATCTATCTGGAAAAGGCAGGACGTGACGCCGCGCGTCGTTCGGCGGCCATGGAGGCGGTCGCCCATTTCACCGCGGCGCTGGAGCAGACCTCACGCCTGCCACCGGGACGCGAACGTGACATCCGAGAATTCGACCTGCGCCTTGCCATTCTGGGACCACTGATCGCGGCACGTGGCTACGGCGCGGGCGAGGTCGAGGGGCAGATCACGCATGCCATCGAGCTTTCAGCGCGCATCGGCGGCGGCGAACGCATCGTTCCGGCGCTGTTCCTGAACTGGATCGCTCGCTTCAACGAGACTGATGTTCGATTCGAAGTGGCCCGCCAGATCGTGCAGGTGGCGGCGCATGGCAGCACCTTAGATAAACTGATCGCGCATCGCTGCATGGGCACGACTTTGTTGTTCCGTGGTGAGTTCGCCGCGGCGATCGCCCAGTTCGAGCTATTCCAGAAATTATTCGTTCCTGAACAACACAACGAGGTGCTGAACAAGGTCGGCGCCACCGTCCATGCCGTCACCGTCAAGGTAGGGCTTGCTGAAGCCTGGACTATGCTCGGCGACGTCGAGCGAGCCGGCATCTGGCGCAAGGCTGCGCTCGATGATGCCAACGCGAGCGGCCACTACCAGACGATCTGCCATACCACCGCTTTCGCAGGCGGCCTCCTCGCCGCCTTGACGGAAGATGCCAACGATCTTGCCTCCCATGCCGCGCGATTGCGCGACCTCACGCTAGAGCACGACCTTCCCTACTGGCGGCCACACGCCGATCTCCTTGCAGGCCTGGCTGACATCCATCGGGGATATGTCGAAACGGGCTTCCGTCTGGCCCAGCACGGCATGGAACGCATGATCGCTGAGCGCTTGCCCTCGCTATCTGCGTGGTGCGTGGTGTTTGCCGGCGGTTGTGTCAGGGCACACCGCCCCGAGGAAGGGCTAGTGACACTAGCAGGCATCGCCAACGAGATCGATACCGGCGAGCGCTGGACAGCTGGCGAGTTTCACCGGTTACGCGGCCTGTTGCGACTACAATCCGGCAACAGCGCGAGTGGCCTTGAGGACCTCACGGAAGCGCAGCGGATCGCCGGTCAGCAAGGCTCGGCACTGGTCGAGCGCCGCGTTAAGGCCGATCGCGAGCGGGGGGCCAAAGCAAGCTGAACTTTCACCGCAACCTATCTGCCATTTCCATTTGGGACGCGGCCCGAGGTCGGCAGCGATTCAAGGCAAAACTGGGTTATGGTGCGCTCGGAGGGCGTTCGCATTTGATGCGATTTCAAAGAGCTGCGGCTGAGGGCAACGAGTTTTGGTGCATTTCTCACGCAAAGGTGCCTTTTGGCCGGACCGCTGAAGAAGAGCCCTGCCCTATGCGAGGGTAAGGCTAGCCGCACTGCTCATAACGGTCTGGTTGCTGGTTCGAGTCCTGCCGGGCCGACCAACGAGATCAAGACCTTAGTTAGCTCTCGTTGCCTGCAGCGCCATCGCCGCCCACCAGATGCGTCCACTCTGGTTCGTGAAGGCGGTTCACGCTCAACTCCAAAGGCTGCGATCTGCCCCAGCTAGCGCTCCCGCAACGTTTCCTGCCGATAGCGGCGGAGCGGCGACAACAGATAGCTCAGGATAGTCCGCGATCCGGTCTTGATCTCCACCGTGACAGCCATCCCGGGCGACAGATTGACCATCCTGTCGTCGATCTGCATCCGGGTACGATCGAGCGAGATTCTCGCGCTGTAGTTCAGCTCCTGGCCTTTCGGCTCGCTGGTGTCGTTTGTCGCACCCAGCGCCCGATCGCTGGCGCGATCCTGCAGACGATCGCGGATCAAGGCGTCCTGCGACACCGACAGCACCTCGCCACGCAACAGGCCGTAGCGGGTGAAATTGAAGGTATCGATCTTGATCTCAGCTTGTTGTCCGGCATGGACGAAGCCGATATCGCTGTTCGACACCATGGCCTCGATCTCGAGCCGGCTCTCGCTCGGCACCACCACAAGCAGCTGCTGCGCCGGCGTCACTACGCCGCCGACGGTGTGAACTGCAAGCTGCTGCACCACGCCGTCCACCGGCGCCGTCAACTGCTGCAGCTTCGTCCTTTGCTCGGCCTTGATGAGGTCCTGGGCGAGCCCGCTCGCTTTCTGTTCCGCCTTGGCGAGGTTGTCGGAGATCGTGTGCCGATATTCCGCCGCCGCCTGGTTGCGCGTTTCGCCAATGGCTGCGATGGCCGCTTCCGTCTCGTGCAAATGACTGGTCTGAACCACGAGCTCCTGCTGCTGCTCGACCAGGAGCTGATACACCTCGAAGTAGGTCAGCTTCGAGCCCAGTTCCTTCTCCACAAGCGTCTTGCGGATGTCGACGCGTGATTGAATGACCGGAATGATGGTCTCCAGCTTGTGGATCGTCGCCCCCGTTGTGGCTAATTCGGCTTCCTTCTGAGCTTGCTGTCGCGCGAGTGCGGCGATCTTGGCGCGGTGCTCCGTCACCTGGTTGAGCAACAGCTGGCGCTGCGTGCTGATCAGCTCCGGATCTACGCCGCCCGACGGCACGAAATCGGCAGCTGGATTGTCTGAAAGCGCTGCGCGCAAACGCGCGATATTGAGCCGCTCGGCAAGCAGGTCGTTGCGCAGATGATCTCGCTCCGCCTCGTTCGCGGTCGGATCGAGCTCGATCAGGACGTCGCCGGCCTTGACCGCCTGACCATCCTGGACCCGAATGGAGCGCACCAAGGCGGTCTCGAACGGCTGGATGATCTTGACGCGACTGCTGGGAAGGACCTTTCCCGTGGCCGAGGCGACGATATCGATCGTGCCCCACCAGGCCCAGACCAGGGCCAGGCCGAACAGGACGATGATCGTACTGCCAATCGCGCGACCGAGCGGCGATGGCGGCGTCTCCACGATTTCAAGCGCGGCGGGCAGAAACGCCAGCTCTTCGCGGCGGCTTCCTCGCTGACCACGAAACGGGATCACGCGTTGCGCCGACGGTTCGGGCTCTGCGAGTTCAGCCGACCTCATGGAATCCTCCCTGCAGCCGATGCAGCGACGCATAGCGGCCGCCAGTCTTGATCAATGTGTCGTGACTGCCATCCTCGACCAGGCGGCCGCAATCGAGCGTCACAATTCGGTCCGCCGTCCGTACGGTGGAGAGCCGGTGCGCGATCACCAGCACGGTCCGGCCGTCGGCGATCTGCTTCATGTTCTGCTGAATGATCCGCTCGCTCTCATAGTCCAGCGCGCTGGTCGCTTCGTCGAAGATCAGGATGCGCGGGTCGGTGACGAGGGCCCGCGCAATGGCGATCCGCTGGCGCTGGCCGCCGGAAAGCGTCGAACCGCGCTCGCCCACCATGGTGTCATAGCCTTCTGGGAGTTCGAGGATGAATTCATGCGCGCCCGCAAGCCGCGCCGCGGCGATCACGCGCTCCATCGGCAACGCCGGATCGGCAAGCGCGATGTTGTCGCGCACCGAGCGGTTGAACAGCACGTTTTCCTGCAGCACGACGCCGATCTGGCGGCGCAGCCAGGCGGCGTCGGCCATCGCGAGATCCATTCCGTCGACCAGCACGCGTCCGCGTTCCGGAACGTAAAGCCGCTGGATCAGCTTGGCGAACGTGCTCTTGCCGGACCCGGAAGGCCCCACAATGCCGACGGTCTGGCCTGCCGGCACCTCGAACGAGACGTCCTGCAGGACTTCCTGCCCGTCTACGCGATAGCGGAACGAGACGTGATCGAACTTGATGTCTCCCCGAATCGCCTGCAGCCGCGCCCGCCCCGTGGAATAGGTCGGCTCGGCGGCGGTGTTGAGAATGTCACCGAGCCGCGCGATCGACAGGCGCGCCTGGTGGAAATCCTGCCAAAGCTGCGCAAGACGCAGTACCGGCGTACTCACCCTGCCGGCGAGGATATTGAAGGCGACCAGCTCGCCCACCGAAAGGCTGCCGTCGATCACGAGCCTTGCGCCACAATAGAGGATGCTTGCGGTGACGAGTTTGCTGACCAGCTGCACCGTCTGGCTCGCACTGTTGCCAAGGCTCAGGACCCGGAAACTCGCAGCCACATAGCCTGCGAGCTGCTCTTCCCAGCGCCGCTGCATCTGCGGCTCGACCGCCATCGCCTTGACCGTCTCGATCCCGGTGACGCTCTCGACCAGGAAGGCCTGGTTCTCGGCGCCGCGGCGGAATTTCTCGTCGAGCCGCCGCCGGAACAGCGGCGTCGCTCCGGCGGAGATGGCGATATAGAACGGGAACGATCCCAGCACCGTCCAGCTGAGCAGCGGCGAGTAGAAGAACATCACGCCGAGGAAGACGGAGGTGAAGAACAGGTCGATGAGCAGCGTCAGCGCCGAGCTAGTGAGGAAGTTCCGGATGTTTTCCAGTTCGCGAACCCTGGCGACCGAGTCGCCGACGCGCCGCGCCTGGAAATAGGCCATCGGCAACGCCAGCAATTGCTGAAACAGCCGTGCACCGAGTTCGACGTCGATGCGGTTGGTGGTGTGCGCGAACAAATAGGTCCGCAGGATTCCCAGCACAGTCTCGAAAACCGAGACTGTCAGCAGCCCGAACGCGAGGACATCGAGCGTGCTCAGCGAGCGATGCACCAGCACCTTGTCGATGACCACCTGGAAGAACAGCGGCGAAACCAGGCCGAGCAGTTGCAGAAAGAATGAAGCGACCAGCACTTCACTCAGCAGATGCCGGTATCTCTGGATCGCGGCGACGAACCAGCCGATGTCAAATCGCCGCGCCATGTCGGACAATCCGGCACGTCGGGTCATCAAAATCAGCTGCCCGTCCCAGATGGCAAGGAGTTCGTCCCGTGACATCAATACCGGTCGAAGTGTCAGCGGCGACTGCACCAGCACCCGCTCCGCATCTGCCTTGGCAAGGAGAAGGAATCCGCCATCGCGCAAGGACGCGATGGCGGGCAACGGCGTGCTGCCGAGCCGCGACCACTCGGTTCGGTAGGCACGGGCCTTGAGGCCGAGATCCCTGGCGCAGCGGAGCATGTCCGCTGCGCCGATCCTGTCCGTTCCCAGCCGATGCCTGATCTGTCCGGCATCGGCCGCAACGCCCTGGAGATGCAGCAGCGTTACGAGGATTTCGAGACCCGGGTCGGTCGGTCTCGCACCATTGGTTTCGATGCTCATGGCAATTCTCCAGGACGAGGTCGTCGGCGTCAGGCGGCGTGCGGCAGAGCGAGCTGCGGCTGCTGGCTCAACGGCGGCTCGGCGATCGGCATCGCACCTTGGCCCGCTCCCGCCGAGACGAAGCTCGACGCCATCAGCTGGCCGAGCACGCTCGCGCTTGCCGCTGCCGTGTGCGTGAGGGTGGGCGCCGCGCCCGCGATGACGACGTTGTGTCCCGAACCGCCATCGAGGACATTCTGCCGGCTGCCGCCGAGCAGAATGTCGTCGCCCGCGCCGCCGCTGAGGATCTCGCTGCCGTTCCCGCCGATCAGGACATCGTCGCCGTCACCGCCATTGGCAGTGAGCAGGATGCCGTTGCGCAGTCCGGAAGCCGAGATCACGTCATCGCCACCGAGGCCGTTGATGACGAGACGGTCGCCGGCGCCGACGTTGGAGATGGTCACGTCGGTCGCAAGACCCGTCACCGTGATTACGCCGTTGTTTTCGGTGACATTGATCGCGTCGTCACCGTTGGTCGCGTTGAGCACCACCGTGTCCGGCTGGGCGTCGCTGCCGCCGAGGTTGATGTTGACTTGGCTGACGCTGGTACCGGTCAGGTCGTTGACGGTGATGGTGTCCGCACCAGCGAGCGCATTGACATCGATGGCCTCGATGCTGGTGAGCTTCATCGAGACCGTGCCGACGTCGCGGGTGAGCGTGGCGCCGCTGCCATTGGCCGAGATAGTCATCTTCTCGGTCACGTTGGCGCCGTTGAACACCAGGGTGTCGTTATCCGCCCCGCCGTCGACGGTGTCGCTGCCGTCGCCGGGGTTCCAGACGAAGGTGTCGTCGCCCGTGCCGCCGAACAGCTGGTCGTTGCCGCGGCCGCCGATGATGGTGTCGTTGCCGTCACCGCCGAGCAGCGTGTCATTGCCGTCGCCGCCGGTGATGGAGTCGTTGCCGGCACCGCCATCGACGGTCAGCTTGATCAAGCCGGCAAGGCCGTTCCCGGCCGTGAAGACGTCGTCACCGCCATTCATATTGAGCACGAGGTTCTCGGTGGTGCCGATGTCGAGCGAGAACGGCGCCGGGCTGACTCGATCGAATCGCACGCGGGAGCCGTTGGCGGTGAGAGTGAAGCTTTCGGCACCGTTGCCGCCGTTGACCTGGGCGGTGTCGATGCCGTCGCCGCCTTCCATCAGGTCGGTGCCCTCGCCCGGATTCCAGATCATGAGATCGTTGCCGGCCCCGCCGAACATCTGGTCATTGCCCACGCCGCCGATCAACGTGTCGTTGCCGGCTCCGCCGAACAGCAGGTCGTTGCCGCCCTTGCCGAGCAGGGTGTCGTTGCCCGCCCCGCCGAACAGCTGGTCGTTGCCGGAACCGCCGGTGATGACGTCGTTGCCGGCGCCTCCGAACAGCTGAGCTGCCGGGAGTGCACCGTTGGTCTCGTCCAGCGTGATTGTGTCGTTGCCGCCGGTGCCGAACAGCTGGATCAAGGAGGTGTTCGCGACCGTCGAGGTGCCCCCCGTGATAGCGACCGCGCCGCCATCAACGAGGATCCTTCCGGCCGCGTCGCGACTCACGGTGATCGAGTTGTCGAGATTGTCGTCGAACACCGACAGCAGGCCGGCGGCCGGAGAAAAACTAGCTTTGATAGCCATGGTCGTCATCCTTCTAGAGGTTTTATGTCCCGCGACCGAGGCTTAGCCGCGAAACGGATGACAGGCTTGAAGCCGGCCTTGAGAACGCCGTGATTTGCCTGAAGAAGCCCTGCTGATTTCCTGATTGTGCTATTGTGATCGAGCCGTGATCGCCTGAGCCCCAACCAGACGCGGCAACCACGCGCTGCGGCGCACCAAAGGCAAGTTGCAACCACGGTCGATGCGGTTCAAATCGCGACAAGCCGCTGCGGCAATCCGGTCCAGGACACGAGCATGCAGTTTCATTTCGCCGATTACGTGCTTGATACCAGCGCCCGCGAGCTGCGGTTCAGGTCTGAACTGATTGCAGTCGAGCCGCAGGTCTACGACCTTCTGCTCTACTTGATCGAGAATCGCGATCGCGTCGTCACCAAGGACGATTTGGTTGCTTCGGTGTGGGGCGGCCGCGTCACTTCGGATGCGACGCTGACCAGCCGCATCTATGCCGCGCGCAAGGCGGTCGGCGACAGCGGCCAGCAGCAGAAGCTTATCCGCACCATTCCGCGCAAAGGCCTGCGCTTCGTGGGCGAGGTGCGCACGCCGTCGATGGACGACGAGCTCGGAGAGCTTTGCGCGGAGCCAGCCTTGAACCAATCCGTCGAGCCGATCGCGGCATTACCCCTGCCCGACCGTCCCGCCATCGCCGTGCTGCCTTTTGCCAACATGAGTGACGAGCCGGACCAGGATTATTTCTCCGACGGCATCAGCGAGGACCTCATTACCGCGCTCTCAAAGCTGCGCTGGTTCTTCGTGATCGCGCGCAACTCGTCGTTTGCCTACAAGGGAAAGTCCGTCAACATCAAGGACGTCGGCGAGACCCTCGGCGTCGGTTATGTCATCGAAGGCAGCGTGCGCAAGGAAGGTGATCGCGTGCGCATCACCGCCCAGCTCAACGACGTCGCCACCGGCAGCCACCTGTGGGCGGAGCGTTACGATCGCAGCCTCGCCGATGTGTTCGCCGTGCAGGACGAGATCACCGAGGCGATCGTTGCGTCGATCGAGCCGCAGCTCTATGCGGCGGAACACTTTCACTCCAGACGCAAGACCCCGGACAGCATGGACGCCTGGGGCCTGGTGATGCGGGCGATGTCGCATTTCTGGCGGATCACGCCAGCCGACTATGCCAAAGCCCAGGAGCTGCTGGAGAAAGCGATTGCGATCGATCCGCACTACGGACAAGCGCTAGCCGTTCTGTCCGCCAGCCACACCTTTTGCGCCTACAACGGCTGGAGCGAGATTGCGACGTCGGTGCCGATTGCCGAACGCGCGGCGCTGGCGGCGGTCCGCGCCGATAGCGAGGATCCCTGGGCACACCACGCGCTGGGTTGCGTTCATGTGCTGCTGCGACGCTTCGACGAAGCGCTTGGCGAGTTCGAGCTGGCTCTGAAGCTCAATCCGAGCTTCGCGCTGGCGCTGAGCGTGTATGGCCTCGCGCTGACGTTCAGCGGCCACTGGGAGGAAGCCGGCGTCGCCACCGCGAAGGCGTTGCGTCTCAGCCCGCGCGATCCATTTGCGGCGATCTACAACGGCATCGCCGCCCATGCCCAGTTGGTCGGACGAAATTACGAGGAGGCGATGCGCCTGGCCGGAGCCAGCATTCGGCTTCGCACCGATCATGTCTCCGGCTACCGCATGCTGACCGCGGCGGCCGCGATGGCCGGACGAGGCGAAATCGCCACGGTTGCGTTGCAGGAACTGCTCCGCAGACAGCCCGATTTCTCGTTGGCCTGGATCGGGAAAAACTTGCCGTTCAAATACGAAGCCGACCGCGAACACTATCTGGAAGCCTTCCGCCGAGCCGGCCTAAATTAGCTCGAGGGCCACACCATCGCCTGCACAAAACCGCTTTATCCAGGCGCCCCAAACGCAGATTGCTCAGCTTGCCCGCCCCGTCGAAAGAACCGTCTTGGCTCGGGCAATGGGGAGTGTCTCATGAAGTTCGCCCCCCTCCCGGTTGATTCCGAATCTCCGAAGGACCACCGGAGCTAGATGACCGTGACTACAGCCATCGGCGTTGTTCTCGTGTTTGCCCGGTATATCGATTGGCGCGCTTCAACGAGCGCGCTGCTGAAGAAAAGCAGATGACGGGTCACGCTATGCGCGCAATGATCGGAACAGACGCCTCGCGCATCTGACTTGACCAATCGGTCGCGCTGCTGTTGTAGCGGCAAGCGAACCCGCGCCCTTCCGTAGGGTGATTGACAAGGAGAGCGTGCAGGCCTCAATTATTTGGCACAAAATGCGGAGTGGTCAACATGTTGAAGGCTTTTGTCGCCGCCCTTCTGGGATTGATGGTTTTCGCTTCTTCCGCAGTCGCCGAGATGGCCGAAACCATCGCGCGTAATGACAAGAATACCGGTTGGCTCTTCATTTCTACTGCAAACAAACTGTCGTTCAATGGAACGACCGTGACCCTATCGGAGGTTTCTCCGCGGATCGTGATGTTTGCCGACCGACCCCGCCGGGTGGCCGATGCAGTGTCCTTGCAGGACTTTGTCGATGGATGGACGAAGGGCAAAGACAATAGCTTCCAGAGCACTCCCCCAAATGCCGGATTCACGGTTTGGGTCGATGGAGCCTACCAGGTGTCGGTGATGGAACTTAGCGATCCGGCCTATGATGGGCGGAACCTTTCGTTCAAGGTCAAGTCAGTGAAAGGTCAACTGCCCAAATCCGGCGAGCAAACCTCTATATTTATTGATTGGTGCAATCAAATTATGTGCTGAATCGGCGCCGCTCGGTGAACGGCCCCGGCATCATCCCAGGGGCTAGTCAGGGCCAGCGCTTCCGCGACGCGGGTGTCCTAACCAGGACAGCACCGAACCGGAAGACGTGGACAGAGCGCGTAGTTTTCCCCATCCACGACAGGCTGTAGACTAAAGCGGTTCCGATCCCCAAAAGCTTGATAATTTGCGTGAGGATTCTTTTTCCGCTGGAATGGCGGAATGCCTCGCCGATACACGAAATGGTCCGGCCGCCACTTCCCGCCCGGCGGCCCCGCGGATTGGCTCGCGGGCGGTCACGTCACCTGCAACATCCAGTGCCACGGCGGCTGCAATCGAATGGTGGACTTTTCGCTAGACGCGCTACCGCAAGATTAGCCCTGGTCGAGTGTCGGTTGGCGTGTACGGCCTGCGGAACTGCCGGCGCTGTGCACATCGTACCGAATTGGCATGACATGGTCGGTCGCGCAGCGCCATTCACACCGGGATGGAAATCGTGATGTCCTCTTCGATCCACTGCGGTCGGTGGCATGAACCGTGCAGCATGTTTGCTGCCGGGGCTTTCATTGTCCCACTTCAAGATCGGAGGGACATCGTTGACGTACACAGCACCCCCGCAGGACAGGTTCCTCGTTCGGACTGGAGGTACCGGCTGGATGGTTTACGATCGAGAACGCAAGGGACCAGCGCTGTTGAAGAATGGCGGCCTAGCTGAGAAGCTGACGAGGGAAGAGGCCGAACAGCTAAAGCGAAAGCTGGCGACCTAGATTAGCACGCCTCAGAAATAAACTCCCCGGAATTTCCTGTCACCGCCCGGCAACACGCCCAATGTTCCATCTATTGGAACAACACTTTGGGCTTCACCGTTCAAAATCCGTGCGGCAGCCTCGATCTCACGATATCAACCGGGGCTGGAAGTATTATCATTGCACCGACAGGCAATTTTCCCGGACAGGCCGCGGTGCATTTGCGCACCGCGGCTTTTTCATTAGGGGCTAGAATCCTGCGCGAAACGTCAGTGCTTTTGATCATCGATGCAATAGCAGTCGGCGCTGTCGTGCTAAAGCGTGATGGCATTAAGTCCGA
>NZ_LGHK01000064.1 GCF_001908235.1 Bradyrhizobium sp. NAS96.2 | reverse complement strand
ATGCACCGCCACCGCCTGCGCCACACTCGCCTGCGCCACACCCGGCCGCGCATCCGCCGGCACCGCACGTCGCGCAAGCGGCTGTGCATCGTGCTCCGCCACCCCGGCCCGCAGCGCCGCACGTGTCGCGGCCCGCACCGCGGCCTCATCCTGCGCCACGGCCGCAGCATCCCGCTGCGAGACCAGCGCCACACAGGCACGCATGATCCAACTCATCGGCGTGCCTGCAAGGGCACGCCGATTTCATATGAGAGCCGTCGACGTCTCAATGGTGATGAGCCGACACGCCCTTGACGCACTGGGTCAACAGATCGACGGTGGCGGATTGGCCGACATCGCCCAAGCTGATCATGCCGACCATCCGCTTGCTCTTGTTGATCACAGGCAACCTGCGGATTTTCAGCGTTTCCATGTGATGCACCGCTTTCGCCAAATCGTCGTCTTCCCGGCAGCAATGAATGCCTTCGGTCATCACATCCCGCGCGGTCATGCGCGCGGCGTTGAAGTCCTTGCTCGCGAGGCCTTTGCAGACAATGTCGCGATCGGTCACCATCCCAATCAAATGGTCGTCTTTGCCGATCGGAATGCATCCGACGTCGTGCCCTTGCATCAGTTTCGCGATTTCGGTGATTGGGGTGTCAGGGCTGACCCAGTCGACGCCCTTGTGCATCACGTCCTTGACTTTCATGGAGGACCTCCCTTTCAAGGCAACAGCCCCCTCGCTGGCAATCATACAACATAGCCGGCGCGACTGCATGCGTGCTGCGCCCTGGTCAGGGCGCACCAACAGGTAGTCCGCTATCGTGCCGCCTCAGTCGTGCGTACTGAAGCGGCCGTGCAGGGAACCGGCAGTCAAGCGATCGAATTGCGCGCGACCGAGGTGAAGCAACGTCTCATGATCGCCGGCTTCGATATAGATTTCGGGCTGCGTCTGAATGCTGTCATCAACGATAACGTCGAGCCCATAGCAGATGCCCGCGGCGGGAACCGCCCCATGCGCACAGTCCGCGAACAGCCTATCGATCTCGCTTTCAGCGGCCAGGGCAATATCGTCGCCGAATCTCGCCTTTAGATCCGTCAGCCTGAGGTGATGCGACGCCGGCAGCACGGCGAGCAGATAGCCGCCGTTGCGGCGCAGCACGATGGCCTTGGCCAGCCGATCGCCCGGGACGTGACAGGCCTGGGCGGTAAGGGCGGACGACATCGTCAGCACGTGCGGGATTTCGTCGTACTCGATGTTTTCGACAGCGAGATATTTATGCAGTGTGGGCGAAATGGTCATAGCGTCACCTCCGGTGCGATATGCAACCATCCACCGTGGTCCCGCCCCCGCCGCACGATGAGCGGCTGCGTAGTTTCCAAGACCGAGCATAAGTCCTGTCGTAGGACACCGCAATTCGATCCCTGGAGCCTCGTTCCGATTGAATCGTAACGCGGCTCCAAATTCCAATTTTTACGCGTTTTCTTCACGCGAACCGGTACTCCGCCGGAAAACGCCCCCTAATGTGGGCGCCGCGCCAGGTTCAAGTTCCGGGCCTTGTCCAGATTGCGGGCCTCAGCCAGCGCGGCCGCGCTCGGCAAGAGGGCCGACGCAAGGTCGGTCTCGGTGAAATCGGCGCCGGCCACATTGGCGTCGGATAAGTCGGCGCCCGCAAGGTCGGCCTTGTTGAGGTTGCAATTCGTCAAATTGGCGCTCTGCAGCTGCGCGAATTCGAGATCGGCGCGGGCGAGATTGGCGCCGCTCAAATCCGCATTCCGGAGATCGGCGGATTTGAGCACGCCACGCATCAGGCCCATCGATTGATTGCGCATATCCGCGCTCAAATCGGCGCCCGCCAGCTTGGCCCCGATCAGGCTGGCACCGGAAAGATCGGCGGTTATGCGAGCGCCGCGCAAATCGGCGCCGCCAAGCTTGGCGCGATGCATCTGCGTGCCGAGCAGCGATGCCTTTGCGAGGGATGCCTCCGTCAAATCTGCTTCCATGAGCCAAGCCTGATTCAGGTTGGCCCGATCGAAGCGGGCACCTTTCAGATTGGTCCGGTTGAGCTTTGCGAGATGAAGGTTGCCACCGGAGAAGTCGAGGCCCGAGAGATCGAGGTGCGACAGTCGCTTACCCTCCAAATCTGCAGAATTTCGGTCCCCTTGAGGCACCGCCTTGAGGAGCGCGTCGACCTCGGCGCGCGTCATTTCCGACGCCGTCATCTCGGGACCGTTGAGATCGACCCCGTGCAGCATGTCCTGCGACACAGCGTCAGTCGGATCAACGAGCAGCGCCGCCACCGACACAAGGGCAAATGCGAGACGAAACGACATCGCCGTCTCTCCGCTTTTCAGCAACCCGGTTTTGTGTCTTTCATTCTTCGGGTTGGTTGCACCATCAGGTTAGCTGGTTGCCTCCGGCTTGTACCGGAGTATGAAACCGGATCCCGATCCTGGCAATGCCCGTGACCGCTCCGTCAGGGGAAACGCTGCCCGCGAGAGCAAAGGGCAGATCGCAGCCTATCGCTCCGGCGACGGAGGCAATTTCGCCGCCGGCTTCCGGTAGCTTATCCCGCCGCGTGCCCGTTTCGGTCCGGCTACGGGACGAGCCCGGCTTCGACATTTCGCCAATCCGACCGCGCGTCTTCCGCGCTTTCAAAAATATGTGCGGCGACGCCGCGCCGTTCCAGCGCTTCGCCGAGCTTGATGCGCAGGAAGCCCGACGTGGTGTAACGGGAGACGCCGGAATAGAAGCGGTCGGTCAAACCTTGCACCATCGCCGAATATTCGTCGAGCAACTCGGGGACAATCGAGAAGTTGTCGTAATTGACGATTGCATAGACGCGGCGATCGAGGCTGCCGAGGTTGGCCTCGACGGCGCGCGCGATCGCATCGATGTCGGCCCTGCTACGCAGCGCGAAGCGCTCCAGGTTGACGAAGAACAGGTTCTGCTGCTGGTCCAGCGTGAAGCGTCGATCAAGCGGAAGCGTCAGCAGGTCGCTGCGCAAATCCATCGGGCCGTCGCGGAAGATCCGGGCATCCATCAAGGCTGGATCGCGCGGGATCAGCGGCCTGAAATCCATCAGGGCGAGGATGTCGCGCTCGATATCGATGCCGGGCGCAACCTCGATCAGCTCGAGTCCACCTTCGGTCAGCGCAAGCACGCAGCGCTCGGTGACGTAGTGCACGGTCTGCCCACGCCTGGCGGCAACGGCGCCGCTGAACGTCACATGCTCGACGGCCTCGACAAATTTGCGGGCTTGCGCTTCTTCGGCGATGACCAGCTTGCCGTCGGCTACGCCGATGCGCTGGCGTCCCGCACCAAACGTGCCGACGAAAATCACCTTCTTGGCGTTCTGGCTGATGTTGATGAAGCCTCCGGCACCGGCGAGCTTGGGACCAAATTTGCTGACGTTGAGATCGCCGGCGCGATCGACCTGGGCAAGACCGAGGAACGCAGCATCGAGACCGCCACCGTCATAGAAATCGAACTGATAGGGCTGGTCGATCACCGCCTGCGTGTTGACGGCGGCACCGAAATCGATCCCGCTCGCCGGCACGCCGCCGATCACACCTGGCTCGGCCGTCAGCGTGATCAAGTCGATGACCCGCTCCTCGTTGGCGACGGAGGCGATACCCTCGGGCATGCCGATGCCGAGATTGACGACGCTGTTGGCCTTGAGCTCGAATGCCGCCCGGCGCGCGATGATCTTGCGCTCGCTCATCGGCATCGGCGGCAGCGAGCCGGCGCGCAGCCTGATCTCTCCGCTGTAGGCCGGATTGTAATGCGTGCCGAACGTCTGCCAATGGTTTTCCGGCTTCGCCACCACCACGCAATCGACGAGGATGCCGGGGATTTTCACCTGGCGCGGATTGAGGCTGCCGCTTTCTGCGACGCGCTCGACCTGGGCGATGACTATGCCGCCGGAATTATGCGCCGCCATGGCGATCGCCAGCGCCTCCAGCGTCAGCGCTTCCTTTTCCATCGTGAGATTGCCGTCGGCATCGCCGGTGGTGGCACGGATGATCCCAACGTCGATGGGAAAAGCCTTGTAGAACAAGCACTCCTCGCCGCCGAGCGTGACCAGCTCGACCAACTCATCGACGGTGCGGGCGTTGAGCTTGCCACCGCCCTGGCGCGGATCGACGAAGGTGCCGATACCGACGCGTGAGACGTGGCCGGGACGACGCGCGGCGATATCGCGGAACAGATGGGTGATGACGCCTTGCGGCAGATTATAGGCCTCGATCTGATTTGCGATTGCCAGTTGCTGTAATTTGGGTGCGAGCCCCCAATGGCCGCCGATCACGCGCCGGACCAGCCCCTCATGTGCGAAATGGTTGAGGCCGCGGTGCTTGCCGTCTCCCTGTCCCGCCGCATAGACCAGCGTGAGGTTGCGAGGCTTGCCCTGCGCATAGGGCGCGTCCGTTTCGTTGGCGAGATAGAGCTCCTCCAGCGCGAGCGCGATCTCTTCGGCAAAGCCGATGCCGACAAAACCGCCGGTCGCGACCGTGTCACCATCGTGGATCAATCGCACGGCTTCGGCGGCCGTAACGATCTTGCCCTTCTCCGTCGTACGCAGATAGGACAGCGCCGGATGCTGGCTCACTTCATTCCTCCCGATCATTGGCGCGTTTTACGGCGAAGCGGCCGCCGGCTCGTGCGAAGAAAACGCGCTAAAAACAACAAGCCGGGACCTCGTTCCGATTCAATCGGGAACGGGCGCTAGACCAGCCCGGTGACGTAATAGACCGCGATCACGAAGAACACCGCCAGCGTCTTCAGGCAGGTTACCGCAAAGATGTCCCTGTAGGACTGCTGGTGGGTCAGCCCGGTCACCGCGAGCAGGGTGATGACGGCGCCATTGTGCGGCAGCGTGTCCATGCCGCCGCTCGCCATCGACGCGACGCGGTGCAGTACCTCGGGCGGGATGTGCGCCGCCTCGGCCATGGCGACGAAATCCTTCGCCATGGCGGCGAGCGCAATCGACATGCCGCCCGAGGCTGAGCCGGTGATGCCGGCGAGCGAGGTGACGGTGATGGCTTCGTTGACGAGCGGATTTGGGATGGATTTCAGTGCATCCTTGATGACGATGAAGCCGGGAAGCGCCGCGATCACGCCGCCGAAGCCGTATTCGGACGCGGTGTTCATCGCCGCCAGCAGGGCACCGCCGACCGCGGCCTTGCTGCCCTCGGCGAAGGTCTTTTTCAATTTTGGAAACGCGAATGCGAACACCGTCAGAATGCCCGCGATCAGCGCGCCCTCCACTGCCCAGATCGCCTTGATGCTGGCGATCGGCGTGACAATCGAATGGTCGAGCGCAAGCGTCAGATCGTAGCTTGTGCCATACGCCCGCTCGATCAAGCCGCCGAACACGCCGGGAAAGCCGCCGAGCAGCAGATTGACCGCGAACACCACGATCAGCGGCAGAAAGGCGACCAACGCCGGCGCCAGCTCCGTGGTATCGACCGGCGGCGGCTCGTTGCTGTGTCCCTCACCATAGCCCTCGCCGGCGATAGCCGCCTGACGTCGGCGCCATTCGAGATAGAGCAGGCCGAACACGAGGATGAAGATCGCACCAATCGTACCGAGGATCGGCGCCGCGCCGTTGGTGGTCTTGAAATAGGTGGTCGGAATGATGTTCTGGATTTGCGGGCTGAACGGCAGCGAATCCATGGTGAAGGAAAAGGCGCCGAGTGCGATCGTGCCGGGAATCAGGCGTTTTGGAATATTGCCGGCCCGGAACATCTCGGCGGCGAAGGGATAGGCGGCGAACACCACGACGAACAGGGAGACGCCGCCATAGGTGAGCACCGCGCAGACCAGCACGATCGCGAGCATCGCGCGCTGGCTGCCGACGAGGCCAATCACCGCCGCCACGATCGATTTGGAGAAGCCGGAGAGTTCGATCACCTTGCCGAACACCGCGCCGAGCAGGAACACCGGAAAGTATAGCTTCGCGAAGCCAACCATCTTGTCCATGAAGAGACCGGTGAAGGCGGCGGGCACTGCGCCCGGATCGGTCAGCAGCACCGCGCCAAGCGCAGCGACCGGCGCGAACAGGATGACGCTGAAGCCGCGATAGGCGACGAACATCAGGAAAACGAGCGCGGCCAGCGCGACCAGAAAGCTCATCTGTTTCTCTCCCGGTAATTGTTCTTTTCGGACGCTTCTTGTGCATTCGAGGTGCGTCTTCCCGGACGCAGAGCAAGGGGCGGGCCAAATTGCCTCGCAATGCATCAAATGGCTGAAAAGCCGGCAGTTCGTCGCCGGCATGTGGGTGTGCCGGCGGATCGGTTGATGTCTACGATCTGAGACTCAAGACACCTTGAAGTCTCAGAACTCAGACAGCATCCGATTGGGCGAGACCGAATTTTGCGAGCTTCTTGTAGAACGTTGCGCGCGAGATGCGCAGCATTCGCGCGGCTTCCGAAATCTGCCCATTGGCGGCCTGAAGCGCGCATTCGAGCGTCCGCTTTTCGAACTCCGCTTCGGCCTGCGCGTAGGGAATCACCGTCCCGGCGGGCGGCGGCGGCACGGCGGCCCTCCCCTCGGCGCCCACGGACAGGATGCGGGCGAAATCATCGCCGGCGAGACGACCGGAGTCGCTGAGAATCAGCGCGCGCTCCAGCACGTTGCGCAGCTCACGGACGTTTCCAGGCCAACCGTAGCAGGCGAGCGCGGCGAGGCCCGACGGTGTGAGCTTCGCGTTGAGGTAATCGCCGGACCGGACGATGTCATCCAGCAGCCTCGCACAGATTTCCGGGAGATCGCCGGCGCAATCGCGCAACGGCGGCAGGGCGATCGTGAGCACGTTGAGGCGGTAGAAAAGGTCTGCCCGGAATGTGCCTTCGTTGACGCGCTTCTGCAGATCGACGTTGGTTGCAGCAATGACGCGAACATCGACTTTCGTGACCTTGTCGGACCCAACCGGCTCGATTTCCCGCTCCTGCAACACCCGCAGCAGCTTGCTTTGCAGCTGCAACGGCATTTCGCCGATTTCGTCGAGGAACAGCGTGCCGCCATCGGCGCTCCGGAACTTGCCGTCCCGACCTTTGCGGTCGGCGCCGGTATAGGCGCCCGGCACCGTGCCGAAGAACTCGGACTCGATCAGCATATCCGGGATGGCGGCGACGTTGACGCTGACGAAAGGCTTTTCGGCGCGCGCCGAAGCATTGTGGATCGCCTGTGCCAGCAATTCCTTGCCGGTTCCGGTTTCGCCGGTCAGCAGTACCGTCACGCTTTGGCGCGCCGCCCGGCGGGCGAGTTCCTTGGCTCGTCCGATGCGCTCGGTGTTGCCGACATAGTCGTCGAAGGTGAACCGGGCGCTGCGCGGTTGCGACAATTGCCGTTTCGCCAGCCTGAGGTCGCTTTCGAGTTGGCCCATCCGCGCGATCAGCGGCTTCAAATTGTCGAGACGGTCCGACAGCACGAAGCCGATCGCGCCGATGACGTTCCTGTTCTCGTCCTCGATCGGCATGCGCGTCACCACGAGCTGCTCGCCGCCGAGCTCCATGATATCCAGAAGGATCGGTTCACCGGTCTCGGCCACGCGGCGCATCAGGCTGTTCGGGATGATCTCCTCGATGGGACGCCCGATCGCCTCGGAGACGTGGCCAAGCCGAAGCGAGTGAAGGTATTTTTCGTTGACGTAGACGACGCGCCCGTCGCGATCGATCGCGATGGCGCCTTCGCAGAGATCCTCCAGGCGCTCCAGCAGCGTTTCCATGGCGCGTGCGCGGATGGTCGCGGGATCGCTGACGATGGGCTGGCGATCGGACATGGAGTTGCGAATGGTCCTTCAACAATGAGCGCACGCGGATGGTTGCTAACGACCACGCGTCCCGCCTCCGCTCCACCTGTCTCCGGAAGGACTGGACCTGCGAAGCAGATCGGGTTGCAGCAAATCTAGCAGGAGATCGCGTGATTTCACATCAGCGCCGGACAAAACTTCGCGCCCGGCGCATGGCGCGACCGCGTCGTCCGCAGGATAATTCTGTCGGAATTTCAACAATATAGACGTTCGACGTTTCGCTCTGGGTGGCGGCGTCACGCCAGTTGGTCGGCCGCATCCCCGATCGCGGCGTAGATTTCCTCGAGGTCCGCCTCCGTGACGCAGTAAGGCGGCATGACGTAGATCGTATTGCCCAGCGGCCGCAGCAGCAGGTCTCTGCGTTGGAAGAAAGCCTGAAGCTTCGGCCCGATGCCTGCGAGATAGCCGGCATCGCTTGCCTTCAGGTCGAGTGCGGTGATGGTCCCGGCGCGGCGGACGTTTTCAAAGCGCGGGTCGGCACGGAATGGCGCGATCAGGCGCTCCTGCATCGCGGCGACCGACGCGACACGATCACCCGCACCGTGTTGCCAGAGTTCGAGGTTCGCCCTGGCGGCGGCGCAGGCGACCGGGTTTGCCGTATAGGAGCTCGAATGGAAGAAGGTTCGCGAACGATCGCTTGAGTAGTGCGCGTCGTAGATCTCGGCGCGGCACAGCGTCACTGCGAGCGGCAACGATCCGCCGGTGAGGCCCTTTGAGTAACAGGCGATATCCGGACTGACATCGGCCTGCTCGCACGCGAACAAGGTGCCGGTCCGGCCCCAGCCGGTCATCACCTCGTCGGCAATGAACAGCACATTCGAGGCCTCGCAGATACGCTTCATCTCTTTTAACACCCAGGGCGGATACATCAGCATCCCGCCCGCACCCAGGATCAGCGGCTCGACGATGAACGCTGCCGCCGTTTCGTTCCTACACGCGGCTTCGAGCGCATCGAGCGTCGCCTGCTCATGACCCGCTGCAGGAAACTGGATTGACGCGACGTCGAACAGCAGCGGCTCGTAGGCTTTGTTGAAGACGCCGCGCGCGCCGACCGACATCGTGCCTACGGTGTCACCATGGTAGGAATGCTCCATGACGATGATCCGCGTGCGCGGCACGCCGATATTGTGCCAGTAGCCGAGCGCCATCTTCAGCGCCACTTCCACGCTGGTCGAGCCGGAGTCGGAGAAGAACACGTAGTCGAGGCCATCAGGCGCAAGCTTCAGGAGTTGCGCGGCGACCGCTTCGGCGGGATCGTGGGTGTGGCCGGCAAAGATGATCTGGTTGAGCTGTTCCGCCTGCTCCTGGATCGCGCGCACGATGTGCGGATGGCAATGGCCGTGGGTCACCACCCACCAGGATGCGATCGCATCGATGATGCGGCGATCGTCCGCGGTGTAGAGATAAGTACCCTCGCCGCGCACGATCCTTGTCATCTCGCCATGCAGCGCGTGCTGGGTAAAGGGGTGCCAGACCGGCGACTTCCTGGGCGATGTCATGCGTTGAAATCTTCGTTCCGGAACGATGCCTCGAACGCTATGCGCAGCGTGTCCTCCGTGAGCCGTGAAAGCCGGGGCAACCGGCCCAACCGGCGCACCTGTCCAAAATTGCAGATGGCGCGCTCGCTCTCGGGGTTGCTTTCGCCGATGAACGCGACCCCGAGAATGTCGATCCGTCGCTTGCGCAGCGCCTCGACCGACAGCAGCGCGTGATTGATGGTGCCGAGCGCGGTGCGGGCGCAGAGCACGACCGGAAGCCGCCATCGCTCGAAGATGTCGATGTAGAGCGTGTTGTCGTTCAGCGGAACCATCAGCCCGCCGGCGCCCTCGATCACCAGCGGCCGGTCCGAAGGAGCGGCCACGTCGAGCGCGGCCGGGTCGATGCGCACGCCGTCGATCGCGGCGGCCTGATGCGGCGACGCCGGCGTGCGAAGCCGGTAGCGCTCCGGCACGATGCGATCGGCCGAAAGACCGCCAAGCCGGGCCACCAGTTGCGCATCGGTCTCCTCGTCGAGGCCGGACTGGACCGGTTTCCAGTAGCGCGCGCCGAGAAGATTCACGAGCCCTGCGGAGAACACCGTCTTGCCGATCCCGGTATCGGTGCCGGTCACCACGATCCGGCCGGTCATTGCGGCCATCCGTTGGTCTCCGCGACGAGCGCGTCGAGCAGCGCGCGCACGTCGTCCTCGTCGACATTGAGGGTCAGCGCAATCCGCAGTCGGGCCGTGCCCGCCGGCACGGTCGGCGGCCTGATGCCTCTGACGTCGAAGCCGCGCGCCTGCAGCGCGGATGCAAGCCGCATCGCGCGCGCGTTGTTACCGACGATATAGGGCACGATCTGCGAGCGCGATGGGCTGTGCCAGCCGCGCCGATCGAGCTCGCGATAGGTGAACGCGACCAGACTTGCCAGGCGCTGTTGATGGTCAGGTTCCTGTTGCAGGATCAACAGCGCCTCGCGCACAGCAACCGCCGTGAGCGGCGACGGCGCGGTGGCGAAGATGAATGGGCGGCAGCGGTTGACCATGAAGTCGCGCAGCACGGTCGGGGCCGTGACCAGCGCGCCCGCGACGCCCAGCGCCTTGCCGCAGGTATGAACGATCACGAGGTTCTCGCGGCCCTCATAGGGCGCCGTCAGCCCGCGTCCTTGCTCGCCATAGACGCCGGTGCCGTGCGCCTCGTCCACCATCAGAAACGCGTCGTGCCGCTCGGCGATGGCGACGAGGTCGTCGAGCGGCGCGATGTCGCCGTCCATGCTGTAGACGCTTTCGACCACGATCCAGACCCGGCCCGTTCCGCCCTCGGCGCGCCAGCCGCGAATGGTGTCCTCGACCGATTGCGGTTCATTGTGCGCGCTGAACCGGAATTCGGCCCGGCCGGCCCGCGCGCCTTCATGGATGCTGGCGTGCACCAGCGCATCGAGCACGAGCAGATCGCCGCGCTGCGGCAGCGTCGTCAGCACGGCAAAATTGGCGACATAGCCGCCGCCGAAGAACAATGCGGTCTCGGCGCGGAAGAACGCGGCGGCCTCCGCCTCCAGCCGTTCGTGCTCCTCGCAATTGCCGCGCAACAGCCGCGAACCGCCGGCGCCGATCGGCGTGCCGGCTGCGAGCGCGGCCGCAACCGCCTGCTTGATGCGCGGCGCATTCGCGAGCGCCAGGTAGTCGTTCGATACGAAATCAATGCCCGCGCGCGGCTTGAGGCCGCGCAGCCGATCGTCCTTGCTCAAGGCGTGCAAGGCCGCGGCGTAATCAGCGGCGTTGGCCGCATGGATTGCGCTCATGCTTCACTCACAGATTTGCAGTTGGTCGCGCGGCGAATGAGGCCGCGCGCGTGCCGGAGGCTACGGTCAGGCGAGGGCGGAGTTGATGCCGAGCCGATCCAGCAGATCGGCATCGCGGTCGCGCTGCGGGTTCTTGGTGGTCAGCAGCACATCGCCGATGAAGATCGAGTTCGCGCCGGCCAGGAAGCACAGCGCCTGCAGTTCATCGGTCATGTATTGCCGTCCGGCCGACAGCCGCACCACGCTGTTCGGCATCATGATCCGTGCGGTGGCGACCAATCGCACCAACGCGATCGGATCGGGACGCTCCGCGGTGTCGTTAACCGGCACGCCCTTGACCTCGTTCCACAGATTGATCGGCACGCTCTCCGGATGGCTCGGGAGGTTGGCGAGCAGCATCAGCATGCCGAGCCGGTCGTCGACCTGTTCGCCCATCCCGATAATGCCGCCGCAGCAGACCTTGATGCCGGCATCGCGCACATGCGCCAGCGTATCGATGCGGTCCTGCAAGGTGCGGGTGGTGATGATCTTGTCGTAGAACTCCGGCGAGGTATCGACGTTGTGGTTGTAGAAATCGAGCCCGGCGTCGGAAAGGCGTTCAGCCTGGTCCGGCGTCAGCATGCCGAGCGTGACGCAGGTCTCCATGCCCAGCCCCTTCACCGCGCTGACCATGTCGCAGACCTGATCGAGATCGCGGTCCTTGGGACTGCGCCAGGCCGCGGCCATGCAGAAGCGGGTTGCGCCGGCATCCTTGGCGCGCTGCGCCACCGCAACCACCTCGTCCCGCGGCATCAGGCGGGTGGCCCTCAGGCCGGTGTCGTAATGCGCGCTCTGGGAGCAGTAGCCGCAGTCTTCCGGACAGCCGCCGGTCTTGATGCTGAGCAAGCTCGCGGTTTCGACGTGGTTCGGATTGAAGTTGGCGCGGTGGACGCCCTGCGCCTGGAACATCAGGTCCGCGAACGGCAAATTATAGAGCGCTTCAGCTTCGGCACGCTCCCAGCGCTTTTGGGGCGCTACGCTGGCGCGGCTCTCGGTCCGTTCGATCTCTACGACATCAACCATCTGGCTTGCCTTCTTGTTGTAATCATAGATAATCTGGTATATTATCTATCATCTTGGACTTAAAATGATGCTAGCCGAGGCTCCGCGAGAGCGCACTCGTTTTTTTGATAGATAATCTATGATGGACGAGAGCGAGAACACGACGACCGCCGGACGCATTGCCGAGGCGATCGGCAAGCGCATCATCAGCGGCACCTTGCCCCCGGATGCGCCGCTGCGACAGGACCATGTCGCGCGGGAATTCCATTCCAGCCACGTCCCGGTGCGCGAGGCCTTCAGGCAATTGGAGGCGCAGCATCTCGTCGTTGCGGTGCCGCGCCGCGGCGTGCGGGTTGCGCCGCTCGACACCAAGTCGGTGAAGGAGATCGCCGAGATGCGCGCCGCCCTCGAGGTGGTCGCGCTGCGCAATGCCGCACCCAAATTCACGTCGGCCCATCTGGCCCGGATCGAGGTCGCGCTGGTCGAAGGCGACAATGCCGAGACGGTGCAGGACTTCGAGATGGCCAATCGCGCCTTTCATCACGCGCTGGTCGCGCCCTGTGCGATGCCGCGTCTGCTCGCCAGCCTCGACGGGTTGCAGCTGGCGAATTCACGCCTGGTGTTCGCGATGGCGCGCAACGCCGGCTGGCGGCCACGGCCGAGCCAGGATCATCGCGTGATCCTGCAGGCGCTGCGCGCCCGCAACATCGAGCAGGCCTGCAGCCTTCTGGCGCGGCATATCCAGACGATCGAGCGGCTTGCGCTGCCGGCGGCGTGATTGGGAGCCACTGTCCGCTAGGCGATCGCCACGATCTCCAGCTCCTGATCGCCAGTGCCGACGACATCGCCCAAGGCCTTGCCCATCAACGACCTTGCCACCGGCGAGACGAACGAAATCGAGCCGGCCTTTGGATCGGCTTCGTCCTCACCGACGATGCGGTAGGTCTGCACGCGGCCGTCGGCGCGGCTGAAGGTCACGGTGCTGCCGAAGGCAACGGCTTCCGTCGAAGCAGGATCGGCGACGACCTGCGCGGTGCGCAGCCGCTCCGTGAGATAACGCGCGTCGCGCAGCGGAACCGCCGACTGCCGCCGCCGCTCGTTGACGTCCTCCAGCTGCTGCGCGGCCTCGTAGCCGGCGCGCGCCTCCAGAAGCTGGCGCTCCAGCGCCTTGCGTCCCGCATCGGTCACCAGATTGGGATGCGGCGAGATAGGACGGTCCGGCAACAGCGTTTCGGACGCGGTCTCGGCACTTTCTTCCTTGGTGAAGGCAACGCTCAATCCGGAACTCCATCGATGAGGCGGGCAGTATAGCCCCGCCTCACGCGCCCCGCTAATGCGCGATGGGATTAGCCGGATCTAATGCGACGCCGGTTGTTCCGTCTTGCTCCGACGACCGAAGCGGTTCTTCACACCTTCGCGCCAGCCCTGGAAGGTGACAAAGAGCATCGGCACCAGGAAGATGCCGATCGAACTCGCCGCGAGCATGCCGCCGAACACCGCAGTGCCGACCGCACGCCGGCTGATTTCCGCGGCGCCGGTCGCGACCACCAGCGGCACCAGGCCGAGGATGAAGGCGATGGAGGTCATCATCACCGCGCGGAAGCGCATCTGCGCGCCCATCGTCGCGGCTTCCGCGATCGGCTGGCCGGCTTCGCGCTGCTCCTTGGCGAACTCGACGATCAGGATGCCGTTCTTGGCGGCGAGCGCGATCAGCACGACGAGGCCGATCTGGCCGTAGAGATCGAGGTTGAGCCCTGCGAGCTTGATCGCGAGATAGGAGCCGAACACGCCGACCGTGACCGACAGCAGCACGGGAATCGGGATCGTCCAGCTCTCATACAGGGCCACCAGGAACAGATAGGCAAACAGCACCGCGAGCGCGAGAATGATGCCGGTTTGGCCGGAGGCCGCCTGCTCCTGATAGGCGGTGCCGGTCCACTCATAGGAATAGCCTGAAGGCAGCGTCGTCTTCGAGAGGTCGGCCATCGTCGCGATCGCGGTGCCCGACGACACGCCCGCCGCCGGGCTGCCGTTCACCGTGACCGAGCGATAGTTGTTGTAGCGCGTGATCACCTGCGGGCCGGTGACGATCCGCAAGCTTGCGATCGATCGGATCGGCACCATCTCGCCGCCGGTGTTACGCACATAGATCTGCCAGATGTCGGGAATGTCGCGGCGATCGGCGGCATCGCCCTGCACGTTGACCTGCCAGGTGCGACCAAACAGGTTGAAGTTGTTGACATAGATGCCGCCGAGCGTGGCCTGCAGCGCGGTGAAGACGTCAGCCATGTTGAGGCCGAGCGCCTGCGCCTTGGCACGATCGATGTCGAGATAAACCGATGGATTGGTCGCGGTGAAGGTCGAGAACACGCGGGCTAGGTTCGGATTGCGGTTGGCGGCGCCGATCAATCCGCCCATCACACTGCTGAGCGAAGCCGGATCCTGCCCTTCCAGCGCCTCGAGCTGATATTCGAAGCCGCCTGATGTCGAGAGCCCGATGATCGGCGGCAGATTGAACGGCAGCACCGAGGCCTGACGGATCTGCGATCCCCCGACGAAGGTCTGCCCGATCGCGGCCTGCACCGAGTCGGTGACGGCCTTGCGGTCAGCGAACGCCTTCATGCGCGCCACCATGAAGGCGGAATTCGGCTCGCTCGCACCATCAAGCAACGAGAAGCCGATGATCGACAGCACGTGGTCGACCGCCGGGTTCTTCTTCAACAGCGCCTCGACCTGCTTGGTGACCTCGCTGGTGCGCGCCACGGAGGCGCCGTCAGGCAGCTGCACCGCGATGAAGAAGGCGCCCTGGTCCTCTTCGGGCAGGAAGCCGGTCGGCGTGATCTTCGACACGCCGACCACCGCACCGGCAAACACCAGCACCGCGACCAGCGACAGTACCGCAAGGCGAACCAGCCGCTGCACCACGCCGGCATAGCGGTCGCGCACCCAGTCGATGCTATCGAGCACCCGTCCCATGATGCCGCGGCGCGGTCCGCCGTGGCGCAGGAACACGGCACACAGCGCCGGCGACAATGTCAGCGCGTTCAGCGCCGAGATCACCATCGCCGCGCTGATCGTCACCGCGAACTGGCGGAACAGCGTGCCGGAGATGCCGGGGATGAACGCGATCGGCACGAACACCGAGAGGAGCACCAGCGAGATCGCGATGATCGGCGCCGTGATCTGCGCCATCGCCTTCTTGGTGGCGTCGGCCGGCGACAGCTCAGGTTCCTCCTCCATGACGCGTTCGACGTTCTCGACCACGACGATGGCGTCGTCGACCACGATACCGATCGCAAGCACCATCGCCAGCAGCGAGACCGTGTTGGCGGAATAGCCGAGCGCCAGCAGCACCGCGAAGGCGCCGATCAGGCTGACCGGAACCGCGACCGCCGGAATCACCGTGGCGCGCAGATTGCCGAGGAACAGGAACACCACGATCACGACGAGCACGAAGGCCTCGCCGAGCGTCTTCATCACTTCCTTGATCGTATCGGAGACGAAGGTCGTGGAGTCGTACTGCACGAGGTAGGTCAGGCCCGGCGGAAACCGCTCCGACAACTTCGCAAGCGTCGCCTGCACGGCCTTGGCCGTGGTCACGGCATTGGCGCCGGGCGCGAGATAGATGCCCATCGGCACGCCGGGATTGCCGTCGATCCGCGACTCCGAATCCATGTTCTGCGCGCCGATCTCGACGCGGGCGACGTCCCTGATCCGCAGCACCGATCCGTCCGGATTGGCGCGCAGCACGATGTCGCCGAACTGCTTGGATGTCGTCAGGCGGCCCTGGGTCTGCACGTTGAACTGGAACTGCTGATCGTTGCTGATCGGACGCGCGCCGATGCGGCCGACCGGCGCCTGCACGCTCTGGGCACGGATCGCGGCGATCACGTCCGACGGCGCCAGATTGAGGCTGGTCAGGCGCTGGGTGTCGAACCAGATCCGCATCGAATAGTTCAGCTTGGCGAACAGCGAGGCCTGCCCGACGCCGGGCGTGCGCGAGATCGCGTCCAGCACGTTGATGATGGCGTAGTTGGTGATGAACAGCGGGTCCTGCTCGCCGCTCTTGCTGTACAGCACGATGAACTGCAGCACGGCCGAGGATTTCTTCTGCACGGTCAGGCCTTGCGCCTGCACCTCGGTCGGCAATTGCGCGAGCGCGCTCTGCACCCGGTTGTTGACGTTGACGGTGTTGATGTCGGGATCGGTGCCGAGCGCGAACGAGACCGTCAGCGTATAGCTGCCGTCGTTGCCGCTGGTCGACTTCATGTAGAGCATCTTGTCGACGCCCACGACCTGCGCTTCCAGCGGCTGGGCGACGCTCGATTCGACAACTTCGGCCGAAGCGCCGGGGAACACGGCCGAGACCGTGACCTGCGGCGGCACGATGTCCGGGAACTGGGCGACCGGGATTTGCATCAGCGCCAGCGCGCCCGCGATCGTGATCACGAACGCGATGACGATCGCAAGCCGCGGACGATCGACGAAAACAGCGGAAATCATGGGTTATTGCCCGTCGATTTCGGCGCGCTGGCGCCACCATCCGCCGAGACCTTCATGCTCGATTGGATCAGCGCGCTGGCAGGCCCCGGCGCGACCACCTCGCCCGGCTTGACCTTCTGCAGTCCTTCGACGATGACCTTGTCGCCAAGCGCGATGCCGCCCGTCACTGCCGCAATCGTCGACGTCGATTGTCCGAGTTGGATCCGCTTCTGCTCGGCCTTGTTGTCCGCGCCGACGACGTAGACATATTCGCCCTGCTGGTCCGACAGCACTGCCGAGCGCGGGATCGCCAGCACCTCGACCGGCTGCACGCCTTCCAGCAGAACGGTCACGAACTCGTTGTCGGTGAGTTCGCGGACCGCACCGCCGGTTGCGACCGAGGTGTATGTCGACGGGTTGGGAATCGTGCCGCGCAGCGAAATGGTGTCGGTGTTCTGCGCGATGGTGTTGTTGACGAAATTCAGCTCGCCGACCTTGTCGTAGAGCCGGCCGTCCGTCAAACGCAGGCGGATCACGACGGCCTTGAAGCCGCCGCGCGTCGCATAGCGCTCGCGCAGATCGAGCGCCTCGCGCACCGGCACCGGGAACGTGACATACATCGGGTCCTGGCTGACGATGGTGGTCAGGGTTCCCGAACTCGGCGTCACGACGTTGCCTTCGGTGACTGCGGTGCGCCCGATCCTGCCGTCGATCGGCGAGTGGATCATGGTGTAGTCGAGATTGATCTGGGACAGGTCGACCTGCGCCTGCGCGGCCTGCACCTGTGCCTCGAGGCTCTGCTGATTGGCGACCGCGGCGTCGACGTTCGATTGCTGGCCGGCCGGCCCGCCCATCAGGGCCTTGGCGCGGTCGGTGGTCAGCTTGGCGTTGACCAGCGTCGCCTGCAACTGGGCGACCTGCGCCTTCTTCGATGCGAGGTCGGCCTCGAACGGGCCGCGCTCGAGTTGATACAAGAGGTCACCGGCCTTGACCTCGGCGCCCTCGACGAAGTTCCGCTTGTCCAGGAACGCCGTGACACGCGCCACCACATTGACGCGGTTGGGGGCCTCGATGCGCCCCAGAAATTCACTGGTCTCGGTGACCGGCCGCTTCACCGCCTCGAACACGCCGACGGCAGGAGGCCCGGGCGGCCCTGCCTGGGCGTGGGCCGCCGACATCCCGCTAGCCGCAAGTCCTGCCGATACGAGAAGCCCTGCCAATCCACCGAGCATTCGTTCCGTACCACTCATGCGGTCCAACCCTTCGGCTATCAACAAGCTTGACGAGACGGATATGACGTCGAGTTCCCTCAGACCGTGAAGGCCAGGGACAGGCAAGGTGCGTTACAGGAGATCATAACGCGCCCAATCCGACAATCCTGTAACGTCATCGCCATCGGCTCGGGGCATGCCGCGGACGCCGGAAGCTCCCATCAATGTGATACGCGCAAGCGTGCCGCCGGCAGGATCGAAGTCAGGGACGGGCATCTGCGACACGGCGCAGGTTCGGCGACGTATTGCAGCGGGAATAGCGGCCGCCACTCACAGCGCGATGGCGTTCTTCAAGCGAGATGTCTCTTGATAGACAGGCGACGCCAGATGGCCGTACAGCCACGGCCTTGCGCGCTTGCCGCTGGCCTCGTGCACGCCGTCGAAGACGTCCATCTCGATCAGTTGCGGATGGGCTGCGGCCGCGTAGACCGACTGCATTTCCGCAAACTTCTCGTCCCGCCCGAGCTCGATCGCGTTTGCAGCATCGTGGCTGCCGATCTCGACGAACAGCGGGCACGGACAGAGCAGGTATGCCAGCTCCGCGCCGGTGTATTTTGCACGGCTGTTGGCGAAATGAATGTAGGCCGCAAGTTCGATGCCGAGGTTCTTGCTGATGGTGGACGACATCAGAAACTTCTTCTCGTCGCGCATATATCCGGAGACGACGGTCGGCCGCATCCGCCCCGTCGCGGCTTCCAGATGCAACGCGAGAAACGCACCCGAGGACACCCCGTAGACGCCGATATTCAGACCGGACGCTCCGGTCAGCTTCCGGCAGACGGTTTCACCGGCGTCGATCGATGCGCACGACACGTTGT
Organism: Bradyrhizobium sp. NAS96.2; assembly: GCF_001908235.1. GTDB lineage: Bacteria > Pseudomonadota > Alphaproteobacteria > Rhizobiales > Xanthobacteraceae > Bradyrhizobium. Next base: position 14,852 of record NZ_LGHK01000064.1, on the reverse strand, counting down.
GCGCGGAGACGCCATGGGATGCCAGCATCGCGGCGATGTTGTTCTGGCTTTCCTGATTTCCGATCTGGACGATGTAGGGACACCAGACGACATAGCCGTCCTGGCAAAGCTGCTTGCCGAGCGCGTTCATGTAGTCCTTGTCGGCATCATCGAAGCATCGCTCCGGCGTGCTCGCCATGCCGTGACCGAGCAGGATCAATCCCTTGAACGCGCCGTCGGGGATCCCGAGACATCCTCGCACCGGCACGCCGCATTCCAGATCGAACTCGACTTTCGCGACCGAGAATCCATCCGCCGTGTCGCGCCAGAGAATCCGGATATCGTCGCGGGAAGGCCGATAGAGCCGCCGCGCCCGGAACAGCGACCGCATCTCCCGCCGGATGTCCGGGCCGGTTGCGATCGCGCGCAGTTTTCCCTTCGCCGCGATATCGAAGAACGACCGGCAGAACGTATCGTAGCCAAGTGCCGGCAGGTCGACATTCGCGCACGATCCCCGGCAATGACCGAGCCCCAGCGTGTTGCCGGTGATCGATGAGGGTCCGACCAGCGTCATCAGCAATCCGGAAAGCGCCCTGCGGCTGATCATCGGCCCTCCCCGAGCCGGCGACGGCTCGACTGAATGTCACAAGATGGCCGCCTAGCAGGCGCGACAAGTCGCGCGGATACAAATTAAAGGATGTTCATGGTCGAACGATCGCGCGCAGCGTTGCAAACGTGTGACGCTGCCGGGCCGGGCGCGGCGGCAATTCATGGCGACTACGTTTCGCGACACGTCGGAAAGATGTCTGACTGTCACGCGGGTTCAATTTCGCCACAACCGCCGGCGATCGTCAGGTCCCAGTCATCGAGCTTGATCATCAAGTCTTGGGCTTGATCTCGGTGACCCTGGCGTCGGCGGCCTTCGGCGCGTCGCTCGAGCCCAAGAGCTCCTGGTCTGGGCGCAGGCTGCGCTGGCAGCCGCGCGCCGGATCGCTGCCAAACGAACGAGACCCGGCACGCAGGCGCGAGGCTCTACCCGCTAGACCGCCAAACACCGGAATTCCTCGAGATACGAGTGGTCGCACCGGAATAGCCCGGACTCGTAGGCCAGACTGAATTGCTCTAGGCAATAATTCCGCGATCGAAGGGTTATCTGTTGGGCAACAGCATTTCTGGAATGGCCGATGGCGAACGACCTGCACGAGCATCTGATTGAACTGGCCTATGAGGCCGCGGTCCTCCCGGAGTTATGGCCGAACGTTCTGCATCAGGTCGGCGGGATCGCGCGGGCGCGCGGTATCGTGCTGCTGACGGCAGACCCGCACGACGTCCGTTGGGTCGCCTCCCCCGACATGCACGACGACACGGTTGCCTATGTCGAAGGCGGCTGGCACGAGCGCAACGGGCGGTTGCCGCGCCTGCTCGCGGCCAATCATGCCGGCTTCCTGCGCGACATCGACGTGTTCGATACGCCCGAGGAAGTGCAGCAGGATTTCCAGATCCGCGAATTCTTCCGTCCGCGCGGGCTCGGATGGGGCGCCGGTACTGCGATCCCGGTGCCGAGCGGCGACGTGCTGATCTTCAGCGTCGAGCGCGAGTACCAGCACGGGCCGATCGAGCCGGAAGCGATCGAACAGCTCGATGCGCTGCGCCCGCACCTGGCGCGAGCCGCGCTGCTGTCAGCGCGGCTCGGGATGGAGCGCGCCAAGGCGGCAACCGAGTCGCTGGCGATGCTCGGCCTGCCCGCGGCGGTGCTGCGGCGCGGCGGTCGCCTGATGGCGGCCAACACGCTGTTCAACCGCCTGGTGCCCGACGTGATGCAGGATCGTACCGATCGCCTGACGCTGGCAGTGCCTGCCGCCGATGCGCTGTTCGCGCAGGCCGTCGGAGCGCTCGATCACGGCCTCATCGGCGTGGAGGTCCGCTCGGTCCCGATCGCGGCACAGGCCGATCGTCCGCCGCTGATCGTGCATCTGGTCCCGATCCAGGGCGCGGCGCGCGACCTGTTCGACCGCGCGCTGGCGATCGTGATCGTGACGCCGGTGGTGCCATCAGAGGTGCCGACCGCGGAAGTGTTGCAGGGCCTGTTCGACCTGACGCCGGCCGAAGCGCGCGTCGCGCGCGGCATCGGCGAGGGACGCACCGTCGAGGCGATCGCCGTCACATTCGGGATCTCGCGCGAAACGGTGCGCAACCAGCTCAAGGCCGTGCTGGCGAAGACCGGGCTCGGCCGGCAGGTGGAGCTGGCCGGACTGCTCGCCGGCGCCAAGGTCCCGCCGGGTCCGTCCGCGGAATAGACTTACGCCGCGCTCAGGCGAGCCTGGAAGAATCCGGCAACACGGCTGACCGCGTCAGCGGTCATTGGGTCATTGTCCGCAAAATCAAAACCGTGCGCCTTGCCCGGATACCGGACGATCTCCGCCGCGGCGCCGACCGATTTGCCCAGCTTGACAAGCTGCTCACCGCTCGCAAGCGGCACGTTGCGATCGGCCTCGCCGTGCAATTCGATCATCGGCGGCAGATGTTTCACCTGAGGCGCGATCTTGTCGGGCATGCCGCCATACAGCACAGCCAGCGCGGACACCCGCTCGTCACGCGCCGCCGCGGCCGCCGCAACGTAGCCGCCGAGAGAAAAGCCGAGCAGTCCGACCCGGCCGGAACTATCCACACCTGCCAGCACCGTGGTCAGCACGGAGGAGACGCGCGCGGCCCAGGCGTCGAAACGCCCGGTCTCATAGGCCTCGCGGCGCTCGCGCGTGTGCATCGTCTCGAATGCCTGCTCGTCGGCCGGCGTGTAGTAGCGCACGAAATAGGCGTCGATGCCGTCCGCCGTCAGCGCGTTGGCATAGCGCTCGTAGGCCTGCGGCCTGAGATCGAAGCCGCGCGAGCCGTGCAGGACAAGCACGGCCGGCCGCTTGCCGGCGCGCCCGGCGGCGAAACGGCTGAGCGTGACCGGGCTCTCGCCGGCATCGACAGTCAGCGTCTCGGCGGTTGCCGCCGCGAGCGAAGGCGATGCAGCCAGCACGGCAAGGCCGCCAAGCAGGCTCCGTCGGCTGATTGCTGGCATCGAAACCTCGATTGGATTGCGCGGCCCCGGCCGGGCCGCGCCGCTATATCATGCCGAACCGTACGCCCGGTAGAGCGTTCATTCGTTTGACCGGCACGGCCGGCACGCCAGCCGCTGGCTGTGGCCGCCCCCAGGGGCATCGCAAGAGGATCAGCATGTTCAAACGGCGCCGGTTGAGCTAGTGATAGCTCCCCTCCTTCCGTGCGCCCCATCGGCGCATGTCCAGTCAATGAGTGTATCTGAATGGCCGAAGCCGACCTCGACGCCGTCATCCGGCAAACCGCAAGAGCACAGACCAAGGCCGTGATGGCGGCTGCCAAGAAGCGCCAGGCCGTCTGGGTCGCGCGCGCGGCCAAGGCCAAGGACAAGGACACCAAGGCGCGCTTGCGCCACCTCGCCAAGAGCACGATCCTGAACGCCACCGCGACCGCCAAGCGGTTGCAGAATTCGGCCGAGAACGCCGCCGACGCCTATGCCCGCGCCATGAAGAAGGCGATGGACGAGCCGCCGCCGGCCACGGAATCCAAGAAGAAATCTGAGCAGAAATCTGAGCAGAAATCTGAGAAGAAGCCGGCGAAGAAGAAAGCGGACGCCTGATGCGCTTCCATGGAAGCGCACCATGATCATTATTTTCGCGTGATCGTTTTCGGAAAACCGGTGTCCACTTTTCCGGATCATGCTTCAGGAGCGCGCATGCTCACCGTTCACCATCTCGGAAAGTCGCAATCGGAGCGGATCGTCTGGCTGTGCGAGGAGCTGGGGATCCCCTATGAACTGAAGTGCACCGCGCGCGATCCCGTCACGATGCTGGCGCCGGCCGATTACAAGGCGCTGCACCCGATCGGCGCTGCGCCCGTCATCACCGACGGCGAGCTGGTGCTGGCCGAATCCGGAGCTGTTGTCGAATACATCGTCGCCAAATACGGCGATGGACGGCTGGCGCTGAAATCCGATCATCCTGACTTCGCCCAGTTCCTGTACTGGTTTCACTTCGCCAACGGCACGCTGCAGGCACAGATGGGCCGCAGCATGATCCTGCACCGGCTCAACCTCACGGCCGACAATCCGATGCTGGTCGCGACCAAAGCGAGGGTCGACCGTTCGTTCGATCTGATCGACGCGCGCGTCCGTGACGCCACATATCTCGCGGGCGATACGTTCACGACGGCCGACATCATGATCGGCTTCTCGCTGACGACGATGCGCTATTTCCTGCCCTATGACCTCGGCCGCTGCCCCAACATCAGGAACTATCTCGGCCGCATCGCCGCGCGCCCGGCCTATCAGCGCGCGATGCAGAAGGGCGATCCCGGCATGGCGCTGCTGCTGACGTGAGGCCGTGATGCCGCGTTACGTCGCTTTGTTGCGCGCGGTCAATGTCGGCGGCACCGGCAAGCTGCCGATGGCCGAATTGAAGGCGATGTGCGTCGACGCCGGATTTGCCGACGTCGAGACCTACATCGCCAGCGGCAATGTCGTGTTCTCCTCCAAACTCGGCGCGCCCAAGGTCAAGGCCGCGCTGGAGCAGCGGCTGCAGGCCTATGCCGGCAAGCCGGTCGGCGTCGCCGTCAGGAGCGCGGACGAGATCGCCGCGGTGCTGAAGGCGAATCCGTTTCCGAAAGCGCCGCCGAATTTTACGGTCGCGATCTTCCTTGACGAGCCGCCGTCCAAGGACGCCCTGAAAGACGTCAAGGGCCAGCAGGACGAGCAGATGCGGCTCGGCAAGCGCGAGATCTACGTCGCCTATGGCAGCGGCATGGGCCGTTCGAAGCTGAAGATCCCCGCCGCCACGAGCGGCACCGCGCGCAATCTCAACACCATCGCGAAGCTCGCCGAGCTCGCCGCGGGCGATGAGAAGGCCTAGTTCGCCCATCCGAGACCGTCATCCTCGCCGCTAACCTCGCTCCGTCATCCCCGCGCAAGGGCTGCGCCTTCGTCGCTGGAGGTGCGAGCTCTTGCGAGCCTCGAAGGATGTACGGTCCGGCTGGTGGCCGATTCATCCTTCGAGACGGCCGCCTTGCGGCCTCCTCAAGATGACGGGTTGAGTACTTCAGCTCACGACGAAGAGTGCAAGATCCCTAACTCTCCCGCACCGCGAATCCGGCTGCGCCGAGCTTGGTCAGCACGTCCTCCAGATGGGCGCGGTCGCGGGTCTCGATCACGAGCTCAAGCAGCGTCGCCTTCGCCGGCAGATCGGAGAAGGTGCGCTGGTGCGAGACCTCGATGATGTTGGCGCCGGCATCGGCAAGCAGGATCGACACCGCCGCGAGCTGTCCGGGCCGGTCGACGATGTCGAGCGCCAGCTGCGTCAACCGTCCTTCGCGCGCGAGCTCGCGGGTCAGGACCGAGGCGATCAGCCTGGTGTCGATATTACCGCCGGTCAGCACGAGGCCGACGTTGCGGCCGGCAAAGCGCTCCGGCGCCGCGAGCACCGCTGCAAGGCCGGCGGCGCCGGCGCCCTCGACCACCGTCTTCTCGATCGAGATCAGGGTCGCGACCGCGCGCTCGATCTGGTCCTCGCTGACCAGCACGATGTCGTCGACGAGGTCGCGGACGATCCTGGTGGTGATCTGCCCGGGCGCCTTGACCGCGATGCCCTCGGCCAGCGTGTCGCCGCGCATCGGCAGCTGCTTGCCTTTGACGGCATTGTACATCGACGGATAGAGCTGGGCCTGCACGCCGATGATCTGCACCGACGGCTTGATCGCCTTGGCGGCCGTGGCGATGCCCGAGATCAGCCCGCCGCCGCCGATCGGCACCACCAGGATATCGAGCTCCGGCACCGCCTCGAGCATTTCGAGCCCGATCGTGCCCTGCCCGGCGATGATCAGGGGATCGTCATAGGGGTGGATCAGGATCAGGCCGCGCTCTGCGGCGTGCGTGCCGACGAAGGCGAAGCATTCTTCCAGCGTCTGCCCGGTGATGATGACCTCGGCGCCATGCCGCCTGGTGTTTTCGATCTTCACCATCGGGGTGCCGATCGGCATCACGATGGTGGCGGGGATGCCGAGCCGCTTCGCGTGATAGGCCACGCCCTGGGCATGGTTGCCGGCCGACATCGCGATCACCCCGCGCTTGCGCTCTTCGGCTGACAGCGCCCGCAGCCTGTTCAGCGCGCCGCGCTCCTTGAAGGTCGAGGTGAATTGCAGGTTCTCGAATTTGAGGAACAGGCGGCAGCCGCAGATCTCGCCGAGCGTGCGGCTCTCGTTGCATGCCGTAACCATGACCGAGTCCCTGATGGTTTCGGCGGCACGACGCACGTCGGCAAGCGTCACGTCAGCAGGCGTTGCGGCGGTGGTGTCGGAAGGATGCGGCATCGGGTTTCGCTTTGGACCGTTTCATCAGACGGAACCTAGCGGGTTTCGGCGCCGAAGACGACCGGCTATCGCGCGGTCAACACCCGTTGCTCCGGCCTGGCCGGCGCGGCCAGCTGGGTCTCATCGCATTTGGGGCATAGCAGCGCGGTCCAGAAATGCTTGTCGAGCACAATGGTTCGCGTCCTGCCGCACTGGCAGCGCATCGGCTTATCCATGGAAGATCGGCCCGGGTTCGAGATGCAAGGATAGCGTGCGCTTAGCTATCCCGGTCCGGTTAACCCAGTATGACTTGCAGCCTGAAAAATCAGAAGAAGCCCGCACTCAGATCGAGGCCATAGCTCGCCCGTAGCACCGCGACGAACAGGACCGCAAAGCCGAACAGCAGGACGTGCCGGGCGATGCTGCTCCGAATCGAATTGGCCGGAAATACCCGAGCGATCGATTGAGCCAATGCAGTCATTTGCGACCTCCAGAACCACGTCCCGAAGGTAGGTCGCCGGCAACGCTCCGAGGTTCAACGCGGCTCGCGGGACGGCCGGCGCCGCACCGATGCGCTCGGCTCCGCATCACGTTGCGGCCGCGTCCTGTTCCTGAAGCGGTGACCGACCACGATCAACCTGCCCTCGGCGCGGACCGCGGCCTCGGCCACCGGCGCAGCCGGCAGATTGTCTTGCGTGACCGCTTCCAGCGCGCGCAGGAACTCACGTCCGGCCGGTGTGATCTCCCAGCCTTCGACGTCACGCAGCACATAGCCATTGCTGAAGATGTCGAGTTCGGGACCCGCGACGCCAGGCGTTTGATCCGCGCATGCCAATCATCGCCGCTCGACGAAAGAATTGCGAGGTCGTGCTTGAGTGAATCGAGTGTGGCTCTGCCGCTGACGTGACTGGCCAATATTTTTAGAATCGCAACCTGTATGCTCAACTCGCCGCCTCGACCGCCACGGTTCTTTTTGTTCTGCGCAGTCGATCCGGAAATTATCGCGCTGATGACTCAGGCGTCCAGTCATCAGCGCCAGTTATCCAGACCCCGGCATGACGGTATCGATTTACGCTGCGCGCGATGTGCCGACCCGGCGCTCGGGCCGCTGCGATGACATCGCTTCTTCCTCACTATCCTGCGGATCGCCCCAAAATTCCCGCACCGTCGGCCCGTTCGTCAGCCTGACGTCGCGCAGGAAGCCGAGAATTTCGTGCGGCCAGACCCGGCGTCCCATCTGCGTGTACCAGCGCATCGCATGACGAAGCCCGGCGTCGCGATGAAACAGCACGCGCAGCAAGGCCCTCGGGCGGCATTGCAGCACCATCTCGGTGAACTTGAACCAGAGCAGCACCCGCCATGGCGGCATGTGCCGCGTCGCGAGCACCTGATGCTTGTAGTCCCAGAGCCTGCGATCGGTCTGGATGACGCGCCGCTCTGCCGCGAGACGGAAATACGGCGTCCAGCGATGCGGCGTGACATAGAGCATCTGGATCTGATCCGGATCGTAGGACAACAACTGCCGCAGGCCGCGCCAATGATCGCGATCGGTCTCCTCCTCGAAGCCGACCACCCAGGTCGCCATCGACAGGATGCCGTGCTGGCGCAACAGACGGATGGCCTCGCGATCGATCGTGGTGGTCGCGCCCTTGCGGATCAGCTCCAATGTCTTCTCGTCGGTGTTCTCCATGCCAAGCAGGAAGCGCTGCCAGCCCGCCTTTTTGTAAAGATGCAGGATGTCGGCATCGCGGACGATATCGTCGGCGCGGGTCGAGCCGACCAGGATCAGATCGACATTCTCCGCGATCAGGGCCTCGAGAAAAGTGCGCCAGGCCTTCTTCGAGACGGTCGGATTCTCGTCGGCGAAATTGATCACCTTGACGCCGTGCTCGCGATGCAGCCGCGCCAATTCCCTGGCGAAGCGCACGGGATCGCGGTGCCGCCATCGTGTCCAGAAGCCGCGCTGGCCGCAATAGTTGCAGAGATGCGGACAGCCCCGCGAGAACTGCACCACGACGGCGCGCAGCCCTCCCCAGTAGCTGTAGCGCGCGTGATCGATCAACTCCCAGCCGACGCGATAGGCATCGAGGTCGCGGATAACAGGCGCCGGCGGCGTGACGCGCGGCCCATAGTCATCGCGGAAGGCGATGCCTTTGATGCTGCGAAGATCGTCGCCGGTCTCCAGCGCCCGCATCAGGCGCCGCGCCGTCTCTTCGCCCTCACCGCGCACGATCGCGGTGACGTAGCGTTCCTCGCGCAGGATCTCGCGCCAATGATAGGTCGGAAACACTCCGCCATAGATGATCCGCACCTTGGGCACGGCGTTGACAATGGCCCGCGCCACTTCCGCGATGACCGGATGGCCCGAGGTCGAGCCGGAATGGCCGAACAAGATGGCATCGGGCGAAAACCGCGATGCCTCCGCCACGATGGCTTCGAGCGGCATCGGCCCGAACTCGGCATCGAGCAGCCGAACGTGGTGTCCGTCGTCGATCAGCGGGCCGCCGATCGACAGCAGGCCGAGCGGCGGCAGATGGTCGTCGGGGATCCGGCTGCCGATCGCCGGGTGCGGCACGTTGATGAGAAGAATGCGCATGGATGATCGCTCCCGCTTTGGTTGGCGTGATCGTTCGTCCCCGCATCTTGTGAAGGAGAGCCCAACCCCCCGGCCGGGCTTTTGGAACAGCTAGACGCGCGGCTCGCGCTAAAGGTTCGGCACCTGCGCCGGCGCGATCGCGGTCAGCCCGCCGAAGCGGCGCTCGCGGCGGTGGAACGAGGCGAGCGCGTCGGCGAGATCATCGGCATCGAATTCGGGCCACATCCGCTCGGTGAAGTGCAGCTCGGCATAGGCGCCCTCCCAGAGGAGGAAGTCCGACAGCCGCTTCTCGCCCGAGGTGCGGATGATCAGATCGACGTCACGCAAGCCGGCTTCGCCGGTGATGAGATCGGCGAAGCTCTCGCGGCTCAGCTGGCCTGTGCCGGCGGCGCGCACCGCGGCGTTCAGGATCGCGTCGCGTGCCGAATAGTCGATCGCGATGCGCAGATGCAGCGTGGTGCCGTCGCAAGTCTCAGCCTCGGCGCGGGTGATCGCGGCCGCGATGCCGTCGGGCAGCCGGTCGCGGCGGCCGATCACGGTGAGGCGGACGCCATTGCGCACCAGGGCCGCGATCTCGTTGGCGAGATAGAACCGCAACAGTGCCATCAGCGCCGTGACTTCGGCTTTCGGCCGCCGCCAATTGTCGCTCGAGAATGCGTAGAGCGTCAGCGTGCCGACGCCCTGGTCCGGCGCGGCCTCGACGATGCGGCGGATCGCCTCGACGCCCGCCTCATGTCCGCGCAGCCTCGACAGGCCGCGCCGCGTCGCCCAGCGGCCGTTGCCGTCCATGATGATGCCGACATGCAGCCGGGCGTCGGCTTCCGGCTTGAGCGCAACGTTGCTTTGCATCACAAAGTCTCCGGGCAAAAAAAGGGGATGATCAAACCGGCTGGATACCAAGGCGGCCAGATGCGCCTTCGTCCTTGCCGGCGATCTTTTCAGTCTTGTCGGACGTGCCGGCAGCCTTGGCCGCATCGCGCACCAGCTGCTCGAGCACGGCGAGATAGTCGAGGAAACGGCGGCGGCCGCTCTTGGTCAGACGGCAGGTGGTGTGCGGACGATTGCCTTCATAACCCTTGATGACGTCGACGAGGCCGGCCTCCTGCAACACCTGCAGATGCCGGCTGAGATTGCCGTCGGTCAGTCCGCAGAGCTGCTTGAGGTCGGCGAAGGCGAGCCCCTTCGGATGCGCCATCAGCGAGGTGAGCAGGCCGAGCCGCGCCTTCTCGTGGATGACGCGGTCGAGGCCATCATAGGCGAATGGCGCGGTGGTCACGTCAGTCTTCGGCATCATGGCCTCCGGAAGCGAAATACAACAGCGCTGCGAGCAGCAACTGGCCGATCGCGAATGGCAGTCCCATGGTCCAGGGCGACAGCGCGTGGCTCTGGCTTGCGATCAGGAGCACCGTGAAGCCCGACAGGAAGTACCAGGCCCCGCCGAGCGCGATCGTGCGCGGCAGCAGGCGGACCGAGGCGAACACGGCGAGGCTGACCAGCACCTGCCACAGGCCGGGTAGCATCCACAGCGTCTCGGGCGCGAATTTCCATTGCAGGACCGCGAGCAACACGCCGGCGATAACAGCGGGAACGAACTGCTCGATCGCCTGCTGGACCATCGCGTCGGCAAGGCCCGAATGATGCCGCCGCGAGCGCGCCTGCATCTCGATCCAGATCAGCACCGCCGACAGCAGCGCGGCCGCCGCCCAGCCCGCAAGGAAGGCGATCGGATGACCGGTGGGATCGTCGAGCCAGAGATATTGGGCAAGCGCGGTGACGAGCGCGATGCCGCTGGTGGCGGCGACGGTCGCCGGGCCGTAGCCGCGGAATGCGGTTCCCGCCGCAATCTGGCTGCGGATCGCGAGAATATCGGCCAAGGCCTTGTCGAGGTCGCGCATGATTTGCCCGCACTTTGTATTGCAAAGTATACGGGATCACCAAGTAAACGCAAGCGGCATCGCTCAGCCTGCCGAACGTGATGTTTAACGGCCGGTTACTGCGCGGATTGCGGCGAAACCGTGCCGCCTCAGACTTTCACCAAGCTCGCAAAGCCGCCATAGATCATGCGCTTGAGATCAAACGGCGCGGTCTTCGGATCCATCGACGCAAAGCGCGGATCCGCCATCACCTTGGCGTTGATCCTGTCGCGCTGGGCGCGCGACTTGTAGGTGATCCAAGCGAACACGACGGTTTCGCCGGCCTTCAGCTTCACGCTCTGCGGAAACGACGTCAGCTTGCCCGGCTTGACGTCGTCGGCGACCCACTCGCGATAATCCAGCGCGCCATGTTCGCGCCAGACTTTGCCGGCCATCTTCGAGAGCTTCGCATAGGCTTTGAGTTTCTTCTTCGGCACGGCGACGACGAAACCATCGACGTAAGGCATGGAGAGATTCCTGCTGTCTGCTGCCATCATTCCGGGGCACGCGAAGCGTGAACTCGGAATCTCGAGACCCCCCCGATGCGCAATTGCGCATCTGTGGTTCGATGCTCCGCATCGCCCCGGCATGACGATCGCCAACGCGACGCGTGGGCGATCGTCAGGAGTGACAGCAGGATGCCTGAACCGGCGCCGGTTGGTATTGGTCACGTAGCCGCACCCAATCCATCGGATAGGGCAAGCCCTCCTCGTGGCGGCCGAGCGGCGTCAGGTCGAGGTAGTGATAGGCGGCATTCATCATGTCGAGGCCGCGGGCGAATGTGGAATAGGTGTGGAACACGGCGCCGGCGTCATCGCGATAGAACACGCTGATCCCGGGCAATTCGGGCCCGTAGAGCGGGGTCGTTCCATAATTGTATTGCGCGTTCCCGGCGTCGATCTGCTCGGGGGTGAACGAGACCGCATAGTCGTAGTTGAAGTCATTCTCTCCCGACGAGACCCAGTCGAAGCTCCAGCCCATTCGCTGCTTGAAGGCCTCGAGCTTGGCCAGCGGTGCGCGCGAGATCGCGACCATCGTGGTGTCGCGCGCGGCCAGATGCGGAACCATGCGCTCGAAGCCGTCGATCCAGAACGAACAGCTCTTGCACGCCGCGTCCCACTCCGGCGCGAACATCACGTGCTGCACCACGAGCTGCGGCCGGCCCTTGAAGAGATCGCCGAGCGCCACCTTGCCGCCGGGCCCGTCGAACACATAGTCCTTGTCGACCTTCACCCACGGCAGCTCGCGGCGCTGCCGGCTCAGCGCTTCGCGGGCCTGGGTGAGCTGCTTCTCGCCGACCATCAGCGCCTTGCGGGCCGCGGTCCATTCTTCGCGCGAAACGATCTTGTGCTGAGACATGCGATGCTCCCTGCGCTTCAGGCGTCGACATATTGTTGGAGATTGCCGAGGAATTCGGTCCAGCCGCGCTGGTGATTGTCGCGCGCGGTCTCATCGACGAACTGCGCGTGATGGAAGGTGAGCAAGGTACCGCCGCCGTCCGGCTTGATCGACACCGTCACCTCGGAGACGCGCTGCGGCGTCGAATGCCAGGCCCAGCTGAACACCAGCCTCTCGTTCGGCACCACCTCGCGATAGATGCCGCCGACCTCGTGATACTCCCCGCTGGTGCCGGTGAACTTGATCCGGTAGCGGCCGCCGACGCGGACATCGAGGTCGGCCTGCGTCGTGCCGGGCTTGACCTGACCCGGACCGAACCACTGCACTAGGATTTCCGGCTCGGTCCACGCGGCGTAGACTTTTTCCGGCCGGGCGCGGAGCCGCCGCGTGAGGGTGAGGCTTGGACGCGCGGCGAGACCGGCGTCGGCGGCGACTGCAGACTTGTTTGCCATGGGTCTTCCTCCACAAAAGCGGCAAGGCGGTCGAGATTGTCGGACCAGAATTGCGCATAGCGATTGAGCCAGTTCATCGCCTGCTCCATCGGCCTCGCGGTGAGCCGGCACGCCACCGTGCGGCCGGTTTTCTCGCGCGCGACCAGGCCGGCATCCGTGAGCACGTCGAGATGCTTCATGATCGCCGGCAACGACATCGCGAATGGCTGCGCCAGCTCGCTCACCGACAGGCTTTCCTGCTCGCCGAGCCGCGCCAGCAGCGCGCGGCGGGTGGGATCGGAAAGCGCCGCGAAGGTGCGGTCCAGCGTTTCGTCCTGATACTTAACCATGTGGTTTAGTATAGGCGCAAACGGCGCGGCGTCAAGCGCGCGTCTTCACGATCGCGCGACGACGGGCGCACCGTCACGACGAACGTCGGAGACGTCGCAAGGCCGTCTTGCGCGGCGCCGGTGCGGAAGTTTGCTAGTCGGGGTAGACCGTCCGGTGCCGGCGTTGATAACGGCGCGGCGGCGGCGGGGGCTCGCTGAACAGAAAGCGCGGATTCTCTCCGCAAGCGAGAAAGCGCCCCGATACGCTCGCGAGGCACTGCTCATAGGTTCGGTAGGCGCATTCGCCGGGATAGCCCAGGCTCGGCCCCTGTGCACACCACGGATAGTCATAAGGATCGGCGGAAGCCGGCGTGATGCTTGCCGCTCCGGCAAGCGTCATCGCTCCCAGGACAAGCATTGTCATTTGCGACGTGCGCATGATCCACCTCCTTAAGATGCCGCAGTTAAAGCGCGGCATCTCGGGTAAGGTTCCTGAAGGTCAATTTATTCCGCGTCAAGGCCCCGCGATGTGCCTCGCGGGATAGGCATCACCGTGCGGATCAGAGCTGCCCGCGCGGTTCAGCAACGCTGAACGTCCGAGGTTTACTCGACCTTGAGGCCCGCGAACTCGACCACCTTCTTCCACTTGTCGGTCTCGGCCTTGATGTCGTTGCCGAAGGCCTCCGGGGTCTGGATCAGCGAGTCGCCGCCGAGCTCGACCAGGCGCTTCCGCATGTCGGGTTCGGCGAGAACGGCGTTGATCTCGGTGTTGAGCTTGGCGATCAGCTCCTTCGGCGTGTTCTTCGGCGCGCCCATGCCGAACAGCGCGCTCGCCTCATAGCCCTTCACGGTCTCGGCGATCGCCGGCACATCAGGCAATTGCGAGGAGCGATCCGTCGTCGTCACGCCGAGCGCGCGCAGCGAACCGGAGCGGATGTGCTGGATGATCGAAGGCATGTTGTCGAAGATCACCTGCACCTGGCCGCCGAGCATGTCGGTGATGGCAGGCGCAGCGCCGCGATACGGCACGTGCTGCATCTTGCAGCCGGTCATCGACATGAACATCTCGCCGGAGAGATGCACCGAGGTGCCGTTGCCGGAAGAGGCCATATTCACCTTGCCGGGATTCGCCTTCACATATTCAATGAACTCGGCGACGTTCTTCGCCGGCACGTCCTTGTTGACCGTCATCACGTTCGGGACGCGGTTGAAGGACGCAACCGGCGCCACGTCGCGCACGAAGTTGAACTTCAAATTGGCGTAGAGCGAGGCGTTGATGTAGTTCGCCGGATTGACCAGCAGCACGGTGTAGCCGTCTGGCTCGGCGTTGATCGCAGCCTCGGTGCCGATATTGTTGCCGGCACCCGGCTTGTTCTCGATCACGAATTGCTGCCCGAGCTTCTCCGACAGCCGCTGCCCGATCAGGCGTGCGATGATGTCGGTGGCGCCGCCCGGCGGATAGCCCACGATCCAGCGCACCGGCCGCGCCGGATAGTCGGCTGCGGACGCGCGGCCGATCGCGAATGTCGAAATCCCCGACCCGATCAGGCCCAGCGCAGTGCGGCGTGAAATCATGAAGTCTCTCCCGATCCAGCAGGGTTTGGTGCCCTGCCCGTTTCTGTTGCGTTGCGTGCGGCGCGGTTTTAACAAACAATGTCAGATGCGACCAGTGCGACACGTGCGACACCGACCGCGACGAAAGACTAAGCTGCAACGCTGAGTTTTAGTTTTGACGCGCTTTCTTCACGCGAACCGGTGTCCACTTCGCTCGAAAGCGCTTTTGACCAAAGAGGATCGATCATGTCCGTCAAGGTGAATAGACTCGACCATCTCGTGATCAACG
>NZ_LGHK01000063.1 GCF_001908235.1 Bradyrhizobium sp. NAS96.2 | reverse complement strand
TCTGGGCGCCCATGTTCTCGAACTTGTCCTCGAGCTCGATCTCCTTGGCGACGGTGACGCCGTCCTTGGTGATGCGGGGAGCGCCGAACGACTTCTCGAGCACCACGTTGCGGCCCTTCGGACCGAGGGTGACCTTCACCGCATTGGCGAGGATGTCGACGCCGCGCAGCATCTTGTCGCGCGCCTCGACGGAGAATTTGACTTCTTTAGCTGCCATCTGAGCTTTTCCTTGAGAGATTTAACCTGGAGGGAAAGAGGCGCTTAGGCCGCCTTCTTCTTGGAAGCGGGGACGTCGAGGACGCCCATGATGTCGCTTTCCTTCATGATCAGCAGGTCTTCGCCGTCGATCTTGACCTCGGTGCCCGACCACTTGCCGAACAGGACGCGGTCGCCGACCTTGAGGTCGATCGGGATCAGCTTGCCAGCTTCGTCGCGGCCGCCCGGGCCGACGGCGATGACTTCGCCCTGCGAGGGCTTTTCCTTGGCACTGTCCGGGATGATGATGCCGCCAGCAGTCTTCTCTTCGGCGTCGATGCGCTTGACCACGACGCGGTCGTGAAGCGGACGGAATTTCATGCAGTCCTCCTAAACATTTGTAGATGCTGTAGATTTTTGGAGTGTTAGCAGTCCAGTCCAGCGAGTGCCAGACTGGTTGGGCAGGAGATAGGCCAAGCCTTTGCGGCGGGCAAGAGCCTCTAGCAGAAAAATTGGCACTGGTATGTGACGGCTGCCAGAAGGATGCCGGGATCATTTCGGCATGCTTAATGCCGCCCTTGGAGCCCTCCTGGAACGCGCCGCGGCTATTAGCAGATGCGGTAAGCTGCTGCCAACGCACGAAATTTCAACAACCCATTAAACATTTGGGCTTGAGATGAGTTAGTCGCGTGCGTCACATTTCTCTCATGTGAGCGCATCCATTGCCGGTGGTCCGGCGGGGAAGGTCGGCCACCATGTGAATGCGCTCCGTCACAGGAGGTTGGCATGGTCTCGCGAGTTGGTGGGGTTGTTTCCGACGATTTCCGGAAGCAGTTGCTGGGGTACGGGCTGACAACGGCGCAAATTCTTTATCGGATGCCGGATCACCCCTCGTTGCTGCAGACCTATGTCTGGCAGAACTACGATCTGTTTCCGAAATTTCCGGCGCTGCAGGATTTCCTCGCCTTCTGGCAGCAGAAGCTCGAGGGCCCGCTGTTCTCGGTGACGGTGGCGCATTCCAAGCTGGTCAAGCCGGCCGAGCTGCGCGCCGTCGACGGCGTGTTCCGGCTGCATTGATCCGCTGAGGGCGCAGGGCAACGGGGCAAGGCGCGGCGATGCGCCTTTGCCCACCTCGCGCGGCGCGACTTGTGTTAGCCTCCGCCCGCCAGAAAAAGACGGGAGGCGAACAATGGCCAAGAAGACGGCATCGAGATCCGCAGCCAAGACCGCGGTGAAGAAGAAATGGACCGGCCTCGGCGCCGGTGCCAAAACATCGTCCGCGCGCAAGACCATCAAGTCCAAGGGCCGCGTCTCGGCGGCCAAGAAGAGCGCGCCCAAGACAACAACCAAGGCACGGCCGAAGCAGCGGGTTGCCATCAGCCATCACCGCGAAGAGGACTTCAAGGCCGATGGCTTACGCGCCTACGCCAAGTATCGCGACCTCGGCATCGCAGCCGCCTCGCACGGCCTCGCCCAGGCGCATGTGATCCGGCTGCAGGGACCGTGCAATCCGGATGAAGTGTCGAAGCTGCACTTCCACGACGTCGAATTCCAGATGGTCTATGTGCTCAAGGGCTGGGTGAAGACCTACATGGAAGGCGAGGGCGAGACGCTGATGCAGGAAGGCAGCGCCTGGACCCAGCCGCCGCGCATCCGCCACATGATCCTCGACTATTCCGACGACGTCGAACTGCTGGAAGTGATCCTGCCGGCCGAGTTCAAGACGGTGGAGTTGAAGGCGTAGTCTCGCTGTCATTCCCCGGTGCGCAATTGCGCACCTGAGGGCGCGCCAACGGGTCCGCGCAAGGCGCGGCCCGATGACAGGCTCCGCGCGAGCCCGGAATCCATCTATCGGCTTAACGCGCGGCACAATGGATTCTCAGATGCGCAATTGCGCATCGTAGCTCGTCCTTCGGACGCCCCGGAATGACGGGGCGCACACACGTCGGGTCCCGGATCACCGCTCGGCGACAGCCCACCTCTGGACACTGACTTCCGCCAGCGCCTCGAATATCGCCGGCGTGCGTTCGAGGCGGGCGATCGTTCGCGCACCTTCGAGCGCGGCGACCAATGCGGCTGCGGTAGAGGATGCGCGCGCGGGAGTGAAACCGCACCCCCTGAAATGCTCCGTAATAATCTCGGTCGAATCCACAAATCCGCGCGCCACCCGTTCGGTCAGCTCGGCGTCGAGCGCGGGCAGCTCATTCGCCAGATTTTGCATCAGACATCCATACTGGAAATCAGAGGCGACCATTTCGGCGGCGAATGTGCCGAAAACCTGCTGAACGAAATTCAGGGCATCACCCGCCGTATTCGCCGAGATGTTCCGCAAAACAGCAATCCTGCCCGCGACGTAATGATCGATCGCTTCTTCGGCGAGCTGTGCCTTGCCGCGTGGAAAGTGAAAGTAGAACGATCCCTTGGGCGCACCGCTTTCTTCAATGATCTGGGTCAATCCAGTCGCGGTGTAGCCCTGGATGCGAAACAGCCGTTGGGCCGTGGCAATCGCGCGAGCGCGGGCGTCAGTCTTACGTGGCATGCCCTCAACATAATCCGTTTCGCTTGACGCCGCTATGGTGATCGCCATACTATGGCAATCACCATAGAAAGAGTCCTGCGATGCCCCGCAGCCAAATCCCAAGCCAGGAAGCGTCCCGACGAGCCGTTTTGGCGATGGGGCGGCCAGCCTGGTTGCGGCTTCACTTCGACCGGCCCGCGCAAACCCATCAGGAGCAGCTGATATGACCACATCAACGTATGGCGCGGGCACGCTTCCCAAGGAGGTCCGCTCGCGGATGATCCATGGGGTCAACGGCCTCGATGTCCATATTCTTGAGGCCGGTTATGAGACCCCCGGCCGGCCGCTCGCGCTGCTTCTGCACGGCTTCCCGGACCTCGCCTACGGCTGGCGACACCTGATCCCAATTCTGGCTGAGGCCGGGTACCATGTCGTGGCGCCCGACCAGCGGGGTTTTGGTCGCACCACCGGTTGGGTGAACGGCTATGACGCCCCGCTCGAGTCCTTCAGCCTCTTGAACCTGACGCGCGACGCCCTCGGATTGGTTTCGGCGTTGGGATATCGGCGCACGGCAATGCTCGTCGGGCACGACTTCGGCTCGCCCGTGGCAGCCTATTGTGCGCTAGCCCGACCCGACGTGTTTCCCTCGGTGGTGTTGATGAGCGCACCGTTCCCCGGTCCGCCGGCGTTTCCGTTCAACACCGCGGAAAGCGAGCCATCGTCGGTCCAACCGAACACTGCAAATCAAGGTTTAGCGGCTGCGCTGGCGGCGCTCGATCCGCCGAGGCAGCATTATCAACAATACCTGAGCACACGGCAGGCGAACGATGACATGTGGCACCCCCCTCAAGGTCTACACGCGTTTCTTCGCGCATTCTTCCACGTCAAGAGCGCGGATTGGCCAGGAAACAAGCCGCATCCGTTGAAGGCGCCAACCGCCATAGAGCTTGCACAAATGCCGACCTATTACGTCATGGATCTCGGCAAGACGATGTCCCAGACCGTCGCTCCATTCCAACCTTCCGCCGCCGAAGTCTCGGCCTGCAAATGGCTCACCGAGCCGGAGCTTGGCGTGTACACAGAGGAGTATGGCCGCACGGGGTTTCAAGGTGCTCTCATGGCTTATCGCGTCTTTTCCGATCCTGGCCTGAATGCCGAGTTGCGCCTGTTTTCGGGCAAGACGATCGATGTCCCGTCGCTCTTCATCGGCGGGACAAGCGATTGGGGCACCTATGCGGCGCCGGGCGCGCTCGATCTGATGAGGACGAAGGCGGTGACGAGGATGCGTGGCATCGAGCTGATCGACGGCGCCGGTCACTGGATCCAACAGGAGCAACCGGATCGGCTCGGCACGCTCCTGCTCGCTTTCATCAAGGAGGCGGGTAGGGCGGATCACACCAGCCGCTAAGGCGGGATGAGTTTGGGTTGAATCGGCTTGGCGCGGTCTTGGTTCACCTCTCCCCGTCGGGGAGAGGTCGGATTGCGAAGCAATCCGGGTGAGGGCTCTTGCTCCCTCGATAGACCATAACCCCTCACCCGATTTGCTACGCAAATCGACCTCTCCCAAGGGAGAGGTGAACTTTCGACGCCGCTGCAGTTCAACCTCATCTCATCACGGTCTAGCGAAAAACAAAAATGCCCGGGACTAGCCCGGGCATGACGTGAATTTCAGTAGATGCGGTGCCGGGCGCTTACGCCGTCGCCATGTCCGGGAAGACCGCCTCGATCTTGGTCTTCAGCGTGGCCGCGTTGAACGGCTTGACGATGTAGTTGTTCACGCCGGCCTTCTTGGCCGCGATCACGTTCTCGGTCTTGGATTCCGCGGTGATCATGATGAAGGGCGTGGTCGCGAGATTGGGATCGGCGCGGACTTCCTTGAGCAGGTCGTAGCCGGTCATCGGCTCCATGTTCCAGTCGGAAATCACGAGGCCATACTTCTTGCCGCGCATCTTGTTGAGCGCCGCGGAGCCGTCGGAGGCATCGTCGATATTCTCGAATCCAAGCTGCTTGAGAAGATTCCGGATGATGCGGATCATGGTGCTGTAATCATCAACCACCAGAACCGGCATGGACAAATCAACCGCCATCTTTTCCCCCAAAACGCCTGACGCAACTTGGCTTCTGCACGAACGCAGCTTTCCGGCAACGAGTAACAGCAGGCGTTAAACAGCGCGTTAACCGGCTGAATCCGGATTGTTACGGATTTGACGCGATTTTCGCTACGCTTGACTTCCACGCCGCCGCCGCGTCACGGTCCGGCGCGCAACAATCATGCTTAAGAATCCTTGAAGAATACCTGACATGAGCACTGGCTTTACCGTTATTCGCGACAACACCCCCGAAAGCGCCATCCCGAAGGGCGCCGTGGTCGCGATGGGAAATTTCGACGGCGTCCATCTCGGTCACCGCGCCGTGATCGGTGCGGCGCTGGCTATGGGCAGAGCGCGCGGCGTGCCCGCGCTCGCCGTGACCTTCGAGCCGCATCCGCGCAAATTCTTCAGCCCGAACACTCCGCAATTCCGCCTCACGGACGAGACCAACAAGCTGCGGCTGCTCGCGGCCACCGGCCTCGCCGGCGCCGTCGTGATGACCTTCGACAAGGCGCGCGCCGGGACCACGGCGCAGGATTTCATTCACCATGACCTGATCCGGCGGCTCGGCATCAGCGGCATCGCGGTCGGCTACGACTTCCATTTCGGCAAGGGCCGGGTCGGCTCGCCGAGCCTGCTCGTCAGCGAAGCACCGCGGCTCGGCATCGAGGTCGATGTGCAGGCCCATGTCGACATCGAGGAGCGGCCGGTGTCCTCCAGCGCGATCCGCATGGCGCTCGCCGAGGGCGAGGTCACCGATGCCACCACGATGCTGGGCGGACCGTGGTTCGTCACCGGCAAGGTGATCCACGGCGAGAAGCGCGGCCGCGACCTCGGCTATCCCACCGCGAACATCCGCCTCGACAAGCATTGCGGTTTGAAGCACGGCATCTATGCGGTGCGGGTCGGCAAGGGCGCGCAGCGTTTCGACGGCGTCGCAAGCTTCGGGCGCCGGCCGACCTTCGACAACGGCGCGCCGCTGCTCGAAGTGTTCCTGTTCGACTTCAAGGGCGATCTGTACGACACGGTCCTCGATGTCGCATTCATCGGTTTCATTCGTGAAGAGTTGAAATTCGACACCATCGAGGCGTTGATACGCCAGATGGATGACGACAGCGCCAAGGCGCGCGCGCAACTCGCCGCCGCGCCGGACGCGTTCCCGCAGCTCGGAGCGATTGGTTGAAGACAGAAAAAGAGAAAATGCTGGCGGGCGAGCTCTATCGCCCGGATGCGGAGCTTGCCGCCGACCATACCGCGGCGGAACATTGGATGGCGCGCTACAACGCATCGGGCGCGTCCTCCGCGGGCGAATTGCACGCGCAGCTCGCCGAGCGCTTCCGAAAGGTCGGCAAGGGCGCCGTGATCCGCCCGCCGTTCTTCTGCGACTACGGCAGCAATATCAGCCTCGGCGACGGCGTGTTCCTCAACTTCAACTGCGTCATCCTTGACGTGGTCGCGGTCGTGATCGGCGACCGCACCCAGATCGGGCCCGCGGTGCAGATCTATACCGCCGACCACCCGCGCGATGCCGAAACCCGGCGCGCGGGCCTGGAATTCGGCCGCCCGATCCGGATCGGCAGTGACGTCTGGATCGGCGGGGGCGCCATCATCCTGCCCGGCGTCACGATCGGCGACGGCGCCCTGGTCGGCGCCGGCAGCGTGGTAACGCGGGACGTCGCGGCCGGCACCATCGTGGCCGGAAATCCGGCCCGGCGGCGGCTGCCTGGCGCAGGATAAAGAGGTTAGATCAGTTTGACCGCGGGTTCGGTCCACCTCTCCCCGGCGGGGAGAGGTCGGCGCACCCGGATCGGCGCTTTGCGCCGTCCGAGTACAGGCTCCGCGCCGGGTGAGGGCTCTCGTTCCCTCGATAGACCGCAACCCCTCACCCGATTTGCTGCGCAAATCGACCTCTCCCGAGGGAGAGGTGGCACCTCCGCCGCCGCTCCAGCTTAACCTATCCCGCTCCAGGGGTGGTCCCGCGGAACGGTCCGCCGGCCACTGGGGGGCTTTGCGATTTGCCCGCTTGGCTGCTATGGAAACCCCATGTTTTCGCGGCGCATCATACGGATTAGCGGCCCGGCTTCCGCCTGAGCCTCAAGGCTCGGCGCAAGACCGGGACTTTCGCCGTTTTCACCCGCGATTGATCGCGTATCCGCGCCCCCGCACCTGCCAAATCAGAGCTTTCATGTCCGACAAGCCGCAAAAGACCGAAGCTAACGACTATTCCAAGACCCTTTACCTGCCGCAGACGGAATTCCCGATGCGCGCCGGCCTGCCCCAGCGCGAGCCGGAAATCCTGAAATACTGGAACGACATCAGCCTCTACGACAAGCTCCGCCAGGAAGCCGAGGGCCGCGCCAAATTCGTGCTGCATGACGGCCCGCCCTACGCCAACGGCAACATCCATATCGGGCACGCGCTCAACAAGATCCTCAAGGACGTCGTGACCAAGAGCCAGCAGATGCTCGGCTTCGACTCCAACTACGTGCCGGGCTGGGACTGCCACGGCCTGCCGATCGAATGGAAGATCGAGGAGGAGAACTACCGCTCCAAGGGCAAGCAGAAGCCGGACTTCCGCGACTCCGCCGCGATGGTCGCGTTCCGCCGGGAATGCCGCGCCTATGCGACGCACTGGATCAACGTGCAGCGCGAGGAGTTCAAGCGGCTCGGCATCATCGGCGACTGGGACCATCCCTATCAGACGATGAGCTATCCGGCCGAAGCGCAGATCGCCCGCGAGCTGATGAAGTTCGCCGCCAACGGCACGCTGTATCGCGGCTCGAAGCCGGTGATGTGGAGCGTGGTCGAGAAGACCGCGCTGGCCGAAGCCGAGGTCGAATACGAAGACTACACCTCCGACATGGTGTGGGTGAAATTCCCGGTCACCTCGCCGGCGCATGGCGCGCTCGCCAACGCCTCGGTCGTGATCTGGACCACCACGCCATGGACGCTGCCCGGCAACCGCGCGATCTCGTTCTCGCCGAAGATCGGCTACGGCCTCTACAAGGTCACGGATGCGCCGGCGGACAATTGGGCGAAGAACGGCGACCTCCTGATCCTGGCCGATGCGCTCGCCGCCGAAGTGTTCAAGCAGGCGCGCGTCACCTCCTATGAGAAGGTCCGCGATATTCCCGGCGACACGCTCGACGCCGTTGAATGCGCGCATCCGTTGAAGGGCTTCGGCGGCGGCTACGAATTCATCGTGCCGCTGCTGTCAGGCGAACACGTCACCGACGACACCGGCACCGGCTTCGTGCACACCGCGCCGAGCCACGGCCGCGAGGACTTCGACGTCTGGACGGCCAACACCCGCGAGCTCGATGCGCGCGGCATCCCGACCGCGATCCCCTACACCGTCGACGAGAACGGCGCCTACACCGCACATGCTCCGGGCTTCACCGGAAAACGCGTGCTCAACGACAAGGGCGAGAAGGGCGATGCCAACGAGGCCGTGATCAAGGCGCTGATCGAGGCCGGCAAGCTGCTCGCGCGCGGCCGCCTCAAGCACCAGTATCCGCATTCCTGGCGCTCCAAGAAGCCGGTGATCTTCCGCAACACGCCGCAATGGTTCATCGCGATGGACAAACCCATCGCGGAGAACGGCCATGCCAGGAAGGGCGACACGCTGCGCGCCCGCGCGCTGCATGCGATCTCGGTCACCCAATGGGTGCCGCCGGCCGGCGAGAACCGCATCAACGGCATGATCGCCAATCGCCCGGACTGGGTGATCTCGCGGCAGCGCGCCTGGGGCGTGCCGATCGCCGTGTTCGTGCGCGAGAACGCTGACGGCTCGGCCGAGATCCTGCAGGACGAAGTGGTCAACCAGCGCATCACCGAAGCCTTCATGGAGGAAGGCGCCGACGCCTGGTACATGGACGGCGCCCGCGAGCGCTTTCTCGGGAGCCGCGCGTCGGAGAACTGGAAGAAGGTCGACGACATCTGCGACGTCTGGTTCGATTCCGGCTCCACGCACGCCTTCGTGCTGGAAGACCGCCAGAACTTCCCGCAGCTCGGCAACATCGTCCGCAAGGTCGATGGCGGCAACGACACCGTGATGTATCTCGAAGGCTCCGACCAGCATCGCGGCTGGTTCCACTCCTCGCTGCTGGAAAGCGCCGGCACGCGCGGCCGCGCGCCTTACGACATCGTGCTCACCCACGGCTTCACGCTCGACGAGAACGGCCGCAAGATGTCGAAGTCGCTCGGCAACACGGTCGAGCCGCAGAAGGTGATCAAGGATTCCGGCGCGGACATCCTGCGCCTGTGGGTCTGCGCCACCGACTATGCCGACGACCAGCGCATCGGCCCGGAGATCCTGAAGAACACCATCGAGACCTATCGCAAGCTGCGCAACTCGATCCGCTGGATGCTCGGCACGCTGCATCACTTCAAGCAAGCTGAGAAGGTCGCCTTCGCCGAGATGCCCGAGCTCGAGCGGCTGATGCTGCACGAGCTGGCCGGCCATACCGAGACCATCCGCAAGGCCTATGCCGCGTTCGACTACAAGACCGTGGTCGCAACTCTCGCGGCCTTCATGAACTCCGAGCTGTCGGCGTTCTATTTCGACATCCGCAAGGACACGCTGTATTGCGATCCGCCGTCCTCGGTGGCGCGCAAGGCGGCGCTGACCACGATCGATCTGCTCTGCGACGCGATCCTGAAATGGCTGGCGCCGATCCTAAGCTTCACGACCGACGAAGCCTGGCGGATGTACCGGCCGAACGCCGAGCCCTCGGTGCATCTCACGCTGTTCCCCGAAGGCCTCGAGCAATTCCGCAACGATGCCCTCGCCGCGAAGTGGGAGACGATCCGCAACGTCCGCCGCGTCGTCACCGGTGCGCTGGAGCTCGAACGCGCCGCCAAGCGGATCGGCTCCTCGCTCGAGGCATCGCCGGTGATCTACATCGCCGACCGCGAGATGCTGGCCACGCTGTTCGACATCGATCTCGCCGAAGTCTGCATCACCTCGAACTACGAGGTGCGCGAGGGCGAGGCGCCGGCTACCGCCTTCCGCCTCGATGCGGTGCCGGGCGTTGCCGTGGTGGTCGAGAAGGCGGTCGGCACCAAATGTGCGCGCTCATGGAAGATCCTCCCCACGGTCGGCGAAGACCCTGAGTATCCCGACGTCTCGCCGCGCGACGCGCAGGCGCTGCGCGAATGGAAGGCGCTGGGGGTCACGGCCTAACATCTACCGTCGTCCCGGCCTGGTGCGCAATTGCGCACGGGGGCCGGGACCCATAACCACCGCTGTCTCGAATGGACGAAGGCTGATGACCCCTAGTCATTCAAACAATACCCGGCACGGCGTATGGGTCCCGGCCTGCGCCGGGACGACGCCTCTAACGGCAAGCCGATGACCTCTCCCGTTCGCGCCGGTGTGCTGGCGGCGGTCATCACCCTGATCGCCGACCAGGCCTCCAAGCTCTGGCTGCTCCATGTTCTCGACATCGCGCACCACGCTCCGGTGACGGTGACGCCGTTCCTCGACCTGGTGCTGGCCTGGAATCCCGGCATCAGCTTCGGCTGGTTCCAGAGCGAGACCCCGGCCGCCCAGATCCTGCTGATGGTGATCAAGGCCGCCGCCGTGATCGCGCTGGCGATCTGGATGGCGCGGTCGCGGACCTGGCTCGCGACGGTGTCGCTCGGCCTGATCATCGGCGGCGCGATCGGGAACGGGATCGATCGCTTCGCCTACGGCGCGGTGGTGGATTTCGCCCTGTTTCACGTCGAAATCGCCGGAAAAACCTTCAATTGGTACATCTTCAACCTCGCCGACGTGGCGATCGTTGCTGGCGTGGCGGCCCTATTGTATGATTCCGTCATGGGGACCCCCGCCGTAAAAGCGCCCTGATCCCGGCCGATACGAGCCGGTCGGCGGCCGACCTGTACCCAGCGGAACTGAGCGCTAAGCCAGTGATCGCTTTGGCGAATTTTGAAATGGGGAAAGCGCGATGCGCAACACCAAAGCCCGCGGAAATCTGATCGAGACCTCCCAGCTGTCGCCGCTGCGCGGCCTGCGCCTGGCGTTCGTCGCGGCCGGAATCGGCCTTGTCATGGCGGCCGGCCCGGTGCGTGCCGGCGACGACGACGATGACGGCGATGATGGCCTGACCTTCGAAGAGCGGATCATCGACAATCTGATGACCGGGCTCGGTGCCAAGAGCGCCGCCAGCAAGGGCATCGACTACCGCGAGCGCTCGCCGCTGGTGGTGCCGCCGAAGCTCGACCTGCCGCCGCCCGCCTCGACCACGCAGGTCAACGCGCCGAACTGGCCGAAGGACCCTGATATCGCCGCCCGCAAGGCCGCGATCGCGGCGCGCAAGAAGGAAGTCAAGAAGGAGCCGTGGCAGTCGGCGGTGGCTTTGACGCCGGCCGAGATCGAGGCGGGCCGCAAGCAGCAGACGGCCACCGAAGGCCGCAGGGAGCCGCTCGAGCCCGGCGCGAACACCAATCCGTCGCTGATGCCGAGCCAGCTCGGCTACACCGGCGGCCTCCTTGGCGTGTTCAAGGGAAACAGCAGCGAGTCCAAGCCGTTCAAGGGCGAGCCGACGCGCGAATCGCTGACCGAGCCGCCCCCGGGCTACCAGACGCCGTCTTCGGGCTTTGCCTATGGCACCGGCCCGATGCAGCCGATGGCGAAGGAAGGGCAGTACGACGTCATGACCGGAAAACCGGTGCAGTGACCGCGCGGCCTCGGCGCTGGCATTCCCGTCATCCTGAGGAGCCGCGAAGCGGCGTCTCGAAGGATGAACGGCCCGGCCTGTGGCCCGTCGATCGTTCGAGACGCCCGCAAGTGCGGGCTCCTCAGGATGACGGGGTAAGGTCTTCAAACTTTTCTGGCCTAGCCCGGCTTGGCGCCGGAGGCGGCCCGAGCGGCTGCCGCTCCGCGGACGAAGGCTGACATGAGCAAAGCTTAATGCGGGGTGACCTCGGTCTCTCCGCTTCGTGACGACGGGCACGGGAGCGACCGTGTACGATGGCTTGCTTTCGTGCCCCGGCTGTGTGTCCGGGCTTTCACAAGGACCATGATGCCCTCACGCCGATCGATTGCCCTGTTCGTTGCCGCCTTTGTTTCAACCATCCCGCTGTCGGCGACCGGCCTCCGCGCCCAGACCACCGTCACCTCGGAACGCCCTGCGAGCTTCACGCTCGACAACGGCCTGCAGGTCGTGGTGATCCCCGATCACCGCACGCCGGTCGTCACGCAGATGATCTGGTACAAGGTCGGCTCCGCTGACGAGACGCCCGGCAAATCGGGCCTCGCGCATTTCCTCGAGCATCTGATGTTCAAGGGCACCGCCAAGCACCCGGCCGGCGAGTTCTCGCAGACCGTGCTGCGCGTCGGCGGCAACGAGAACGCCTTCACCTCCAACGACTACACCGGCTACTTCCAGCGCGTGCCGCGCGAGCAGTTGCCCACCATGATGGAATTCGAGGCCGACCGCATGACCGGCCTGATCCTGAAGGACGAGAATGTGCTGCCCGAGCGCGACGTCGTGCTCGAGGAGTTCAACATGCGGGTTGCCAACAACCCGGATGCCCGGCTGACCGAGCAGATCATGGCCGCGCTCTATCTCAACCATCCCTACGGCCGGCCGGTGATCGGCTGGCACCAGGAGATCGAGAAGCTCGACCGCGAGGATGCGCTCGCCTTCTACCGCCGCTTCTACGCGCCGAACAACGCGATCCTGGTCATCGCAGGCGATGTCGACGTCAAGGATATCCGCCCGCTGGTCGAGAAGAATTTCGGTCCGATCCCGGCGCAGAAGGCAATCGCCGAGAAGCGCGTCCGGCCGCAGGAGCCGACACCGGCCGCCCCGCGCACCGTGACGCTGTCGGATCCGCGCGTCGAGCAGCCGAACCTGCGCCGCTACTATCTGGTGCCGTCGGCGACGACAGGGGCGGCCGGCGAGAGCCAGACGCTCGACGTGCTGGCGCAATTGATGGGCGGCGGCGCCAACTCCTACCTCTATCGCTCGCTGGTGATCGACAAGGGCCTCGCGATCTCGACCGGCGCCGGCTATCAGGGCACCGCGCTCGATCCGTCGCAATTCTCGATCGCGGTGACGCCGAAGCCGGGCGTCGAGTTCGCCCAGATCGAGGACGCGATCGACAAGGTGATCGCCGATCTCGCGCAGAACCCCGCGCGCGCCGAGGATCTCGAACGGGTCAAGACCCAGCTCATTGCGGAAGCGATCTACGCCCAGGACAACCAGGCGACGCTGGCGCGCTGGTATGGCGGCGCGCTGACCACGGGCTTGAGCATCGACGACATCCGCAGCTGGCCGGAACGCATTCGCGCCGTCACCGCCGAGCAGGTGCGTGCAGCAGCCGCCACCTGGCTCGACAAGAAGCGGTCGGTGACCGGCTATCTGATCAAGGATACTGCGCCGAAACGCGAGGAGAAGCGCTCGTGATCTATTCCCTCACCCGCCGCGCGGCGCTGATCGGCGGCGCCTGCGCCGCGCTGCTGACGCTGACGTCAGCGCCCTCGCAGGCCGCGGCCAAGATCCAGCGGCTGGTATCGCCCGGCGGCATCGAGGCGTGGTTCGTGCAGGACGCGACCGTGCCGCTGATCGCGATGGAATATTCCTTCGGCGGCGGCGCCAGCCAGGATCCGCCCGGCAAGCCCGGCGTCGGCAATCTGGTCGCCGACCTGCTCGACGAAGGCTCCGGCGATCTCGATTCCAAGACCTATCATGAACGGCTCGAGCGCCGCGCCATCGAGCTCAGCTTCCAGTCCAACCGCGACCAGTTCCGCGGCTCGCTGCGCATGCTCAAGGACAACAAGGACGAAGCCTACGATCTGCTGCGGATGGCGCTGACCTCGCCGCGGTTCGAGCCGAAGGACGTCGAACGAATCCGCGCCCAGGTGATCTCGAACCTGCGCCGCGAATCGACCAATCCGTCCTCGCTGTCCGGCCGCAAGTTCCTCGAGCTCGCATTCGGCGATCATCCCTATGGCAGGACGGCGACCGGCACGCTCGAGAGCGTGCCCACCATCGAGATCTCAGACCTCAAGGACTATGTCCGCCGCATCATCGCCAAGGATACGCTGCGGATCGCCGTTGTCGGCGACGTCGACGCCGACACGCTCGGCAAGCTGCTCGACAAGACCTTTGGCGACCTGCCGGCCAAGGCCGAATTGACGCCCGTTCCCGACGTCGTGGCGACCAAGCCGCCGCAGCGCGCCTTTGTCCCGCTCGATGTGCCGCAGACCATCGTCACCTTCGGCGGTCCCGGCATCAACAGGCACGATCCTGATTTCATGGCCGCCTATGTGGTGAACCACATTCTGGGCGGCGGCGGGCTGTCGTCGCGGCTCTACAAGGAAGTGCGCGAGAAGCGCGGGCTGGCCTACTCGATCTATGAGGCGCTGCTCTGGATGGATCACTCCGCGCTGTTCATCGGCAACACCGGCACCCGCGCCGACCGTGCCGGCGAGACCATCGATGCGATCGAGGCGGAGATCCGCCGCATCGCCGAGCAAGGTCCGACGCAGCAGGAGCTCGACGAGGCAAAGTCGTATCTGAAGGGCTCGCAGATGCTGGCGCTCGACACCTCCTCCAAGCTCGCGCAGGCGATGCTGCAATACCAGCTCGACAAGCTGCCGATCGATTACATCGAGAAGCGCAGCGCCATCGTCGATGCGGTGACGCTCGACGACGTCAAGCGGGTCTCCAATCGGCTGTGGGGCAACGGCCTGCTCACCGTGATCGTCGGCCGCGCCCCGCAAGCCGCCGCGCAGCCGGTGTCGGCGCCGCCGAAGGCGAATTGAGGCGCTTCGGCACGTCCTTTCGTCATACACCACCGTCGTGGCTACCCCTCTCCCCACCCTCCCCCGCAAGGGGGGAGGGAGCCTGACGAGCGTGCTCACCTCACATCGTGTCACGACTGGCGGTGATGCTTCGATTGGCGTTGGATCGTTAGGGACGCGCAAAGCGGTAGGGCTCCCTCCCCCCTTGCGGGGGAGGGTTGGGGAGAGGGGTGAGCCGCGGGCTCTGACCGCAGACGTCATCCACGCACCCCGAGCACACGCAACACAAACCCGCTATCCTGCGGCCGCCGATTCTTCCCTGCACCGGGTGATGTCATGCTGCGGGTGTCCCGCGACCTTACAATCGACGAGAACGACATTGAGATCGTCTTTGTCCGCGCCTCCGGTCCGGGCGGGCAGAATGTCAACAAGGTCTCGACCGCAGCCCAGCTCCGCTTCGACACGCACAAGATCGCGCTGCCGCCGGATGCCGCGCAGCGGCTGGCGCGGCTCGCCGGCAGCCGCATGACCAAGGACGGCGTGATCGTGATCCAGGCGTTCCGCTTCCGCACCCAGGAGCGCAATCGCGCGGACGCCATCGAGCGGCTGCTCGAGATGCTCAGGGAAGCGATGGTACGGCCGACACCGCGGCGGCCGACCAAGCCGACGCTCGGCTCCAAGCAACGCCGGCTCGAAGGCAAGAAGCGCCGCAGCGATATCAAGGCCGGCCGCGGCACGCGCCGTTTCGACGACTAGAGCGTTTCGAGCGAAGTGCTCCAGCGAACGCCGGACACAGCGCACGCGCGGCGCTGCATCCGGGATCGATCATCGCGGCACGTGAGCGGACAAACGCGGGAAATGCGTTTGCGCGGAGATCATCGTCAAACAAGAAAGCCAAAGCGCGCTAGCGCTTCAGCAGATCTCATCGCGCTTTAGTACTTCTTGGTTCCCGGGGCCATCTCGGAACCGCCGGACTTCGGCGTCGTCGCGTGGCCGCTGCTGCTGCCTACCGTTCCCTTGCTGCCCGACTTGGCGCTGGTGCCGCTCTTCTGGCTCGGTGACGTCGGCTGTGCCGCCATTTCCTCATCGCCGCTGCCGGACATGCCGCCGCCCTGCTGCATCGTTCCTGCGCCCGGCGCGCCGCCGCGAAGCTGGGTGTTGGGTGTAGCCGCTCCCTGTGCCAGGACGGGGCCGGCCATCGCGGCCGAGATGGCAAGGGCGAGCACGCTGGTTTTTGCAAACGTCATCATTTCTCCTGGACTTTGATTGACGATGGAAGGTGCGGCGCAGGTCGTGCGCCGTTTGCAGCGCCGACCCTAAACCCCATCGCGCAAGACTGAATTTCCGCAAACGGCGCACACGCAATGCAAGCTGCGCCGTGTGGTGATCGTGCAGGGATTTCGCGGTCATTTTGCGGATTTGTTGTCCGCATATGCGGCAGCGGCCGGTTCCGCGCCAAACCACCGCCCAGCTTTGTTCTGCCGTGAAACAGCCCGCTACTACCAACGGCGGATTTCAGCCTCCTACAGTCACTGCACAGAGGGCGGTGATGTATATGACAAAGCTGCGCGCAAGGTGGGCTGCAGGATGGACGTTGGCGCTGGGATTTTGCAGCGCAATGCTTGCAGTGCAAATTGCGGCTGCGCAAATGCCCTTGCCTGCCGCCAAGCCGCCCGACGGGGCGACGCTGTTCAAGCAGCAATGCGCGACCTGCCACACGTCAAACACGTCGGATCCCGTCCGGCAGGGGCCGTCGCTCTACAAGATCGTCGGCCGCCATGCCGGCAAGGCGGACGGCTTCAAATATTCCGCGGGCTTCGCGAAGGCCGATTTCGTCTGGGACGACACCAGGCTCGATGCCTGGCTGACTAACCCGCAAGAGGTGATCCCAGGCAGCGTGATGGCCTATCGGCAGACCAAGCCGGAAACCCGCGCCATGATCATCGCCTATCTGAAGGAGCTGAACTGAATGGCGAAACCCGTGCATTCGATGATCCGCGTGTTCGACGAGGCCAAGGCGCTCGACTTCTATCTCCGCGCATTCGGCCTCGAGATCGCGGACAATCTGCGATTTCCCGATTTCGCGCTGATCTATCTGCGCCATCCGTCCTCGCCGTTCGAGGTCGAGCTCACGGTCAATTTCGATCGCAAGGAGCCCTACGCGCTCGGCGATGGCTACGGCCATCTCGCCGTCGTCGTCGATGACGTCGATGCCGAGCACGCGCGCTTCGAGCAGGAGAAACTGTCGCCCGGGCCGCTGCGCGACTTCAAGCATGACGGCCGGACGCTGGCGCGCTTCTTCTTCGTCTCCGATCCCGACGGCTACAAGATCGAGGTGATCCAGCGCGGCGGGCGCTTTGGCTAATTCAACTACAAAATAATTGGAGGAAACCATGAGAGAAATCGATCGACGCAGCAAATATGACCGGCGTGTGTTTCTCAAAGGCGCGGCCGCCGCTGCGCCCGCCGTCGCAATCGCGACGTCCACCGGGCTCGGCATCACCGATGCCTGGGCCGAAGACGCCTCGACGCTGACGCCGGC
Source organism: Bradyrhizobium sp. NAS96.2 (assembly GCF_001908235.1). Taxonomy (GTDB): domain Bacteria; phylum Pseudomonadota; class Alphaproteobacteria; order Rhizobiales; family Xanthobacteraceae; genus Bradyrhizobium. Next base: position 3,215 of record NZ_LGHK01000063.1, on the reverse strand, counting down.
CACGATGAAGACGCTGTTGAAGATAGCGCGCGACATCTATCCGCACGATTTCCTCGGCGACAGCTACTACATCACGGCAGTGAAGCCGTGGGACGACAAGGCAGCCAAGGACCCGGCCGTCAAATCGCTGATCAATGACGGCGTAGCCCGGCTCGATCAGGCGGCCAACGATCGTCACAAGATGCCGTATGCCCAGCTCGCCTGGGAAAACGATCGCGTCGCGCTGCTGCAGCAGATCGAACAGAGCGCGTTCTTCCAGAAGATCCGCGGCGACCTCATCGTCTCGCTCTACAACAACAAGGAGGTATGGCCGCGGTTCGGCTACGAGGGTTCCTCCGCCGAGCATGGCGGCTACATCAAGCGCGGCTTCGCCGACATCGACTGGCTGCCCAAGGCTTGAACCGGACAATCTCGGGAGGAAACAATGGCAAAATTCGATTTGAATGACAGCGGCGTTGTCGTGATCGTCGGCTCCGGCGCAGGCGGCGGAACGCTCGGCAATGAACTGGCGCAGAAGGGCGTCAAGGTCGTGATCCTCGAAGCCGGTCCGCGCATCGAGAACCAGGACTTCATCAACGATGAATGGGACAGCTTCACCCAACTCGCCTGGTCCGACGCGCGCAGCACATCGGGCAGCTGGCGGGTCCACCAGGACTTTCCGAGCCTGCCGGCCTGGATCGTGAAGGCGGTCGGCGGCTCGACCACACACTGGGCCGGCGCCTCGCTGCGCTTCGATGAGCACGAGTTCAAGATCAAGTCGGCCTACGGCGCCATCCCCGGCGCCAATCTTCTGGACTGGCCGATCACGCTCGCCGAGATGGAGCCGTGGTACGCCAAGGCCGAGGACAAGATGGGCGTCACCCGCACCAACGGCATCCCTGGCCTACCCGGCAACAACAACTTCAAGGTGATGGAGGCCGGCGCGAAGAAGCTCGGCTACAAGGAGGTCCATACCGGACGGATGGCGATCAACAGCGAGCCGCGCGACGGCCGCGGCTCGTGTCAGCAGATCGGCTTCTGCTTCCAGGGCTGCAAGTCCGGCGCCAAATGGTCGACGCTCTACACCGAGATCCCGAAGGGCGAAGCCACCGGCAATCTCGAAGTGCGCCCCGGCAGCATGGTGATCAAGATCGAGCATGACCAGTCCGGCAAGGTCACCGGCGTGGTCTATGCCGATGCGACCGGCGCGATGCAGCGCCAGAAGGCCCGCGTGGTCGCGGTCGCCGGCAACTCGATCGAGAGCCCGCGGCTGCTGCTCAACAGCGCGTCCAGCATGTTCCCGGATGGGCTCGCCAATTCATCCGGCCAGGTCGGCCGCAACTACATGCGGCACATGACCGGCAGCGTGTATGCGACCTTCGAGAAGTCGGTGCACATGTATCGCGGCACCACGATGGCCGGCATCATCCGCGACGAGGCGAGGAACGATCCGAAGCGCGGCTTCGTCGGCGGCTACGAGATGGAAACGCTGTCGCTCGGCCTGCCCTTCATGGCCGCGTTCCTCAATCCCGGCGCCTGGGGACGCAGCTTCACCAGCGCGATCGAGGGCTATCCGCGGATGGCCGGCATGTGGCTGGTCGGCGAGGACATGCCGCAGGAAACCAACCGCATCACGCTGGATCCGAAGATCAAGGACAAGTTCGGCATGCCGGTCGCGAGCGTGCATTTCGACGACCACCCGAACGACGTCGCGATGCGCGATCACGCCTACAAGCAGGGCGCCGCGGTCTATGAGGCGGTCGGCGCCACCGTGACCTATCCGACGCCGCCTTATCCCTCGACCCACAACATGGGCACCAACCGGATGAGCGAAAAGCCGCGCGATGGCGTGGTCAACAAGTTCGGCCAGACCCACGACATCAAGAACCTGTTCGTCTCCGACGGCAGCCAGTTCACATCAGGCGCGGCCTGCAATCCGACGCTGACCATCGTCTCGCTGGCGATCCGCCAGGCCGACACCATCGCAGGCGCGATGCAGCGCAAGGAGATCTAGGTCCCTCTGACTGAAGCGGCCTTGTCCGTCGGGACAAGGCCGCTTTTTCTTTTGGATCGCGGATGGGCGGAAACTCTATTCCGCCGCGTCCATGATCGCCGCCGCCGCGGGACGATAGTCCGGGACGACCACTGGCGCATTGGCCTTGGCGCGATAGATCAGGCAGGAGCAGCGCAAGAGCGACGCGAAATTGTTGACCTCGCCGTGATGGTCGAGCACCTCGTTGTGCAAGGTGGTGAGGAACTTGGCTAGCGTCATGCCTTCCTTGGCCGCGATTTCCTCCAGCGTATCCCAGAACGACATTTCCAGCCGGATCGAGGTGCAATGGCCGTCGATCCGCAACGATCGGGTCTGCGATTCATAGTCGCGTTGCGGCTGGTGCGCGAAAAGATGGCACATGGCGTTCCTCCGGCAAGAACTTATAATTTTTCTAAACGATATACCTGCGCCTGCGGCCCCACAATCGCGACGTAGGGCGTAACCGCCGGCCGCCGAATGCGAGTGTCTTCAAGGCGATAGGCCGGCTCCATCCCCAGCTAAAGGCAGCCATTCGCGGACTGACCCATGCATTTGGCCCACGGGCCGACTAGAATGGCGCCTATCCTCGAATCCGTGTCCGATTACGCCGTCCATGCCCGTCCGCCAGCTTCCCGAACAGCTCGTCAACCGCATCGCCGCCGGCGAGGTGGTCGAACGCCCTGCGAGCGTGGTCAAGGAGCTGGTCGAGAACGCGATCGACGCCGGCGCGAGCCGGATCGATGTGTTCACCGATGGCGGTGGGCGGCGCCGGATCGGCATCACCGACGACGGCGGCGGCATGACGCGGTCAGACCTTGCGCTCGCGGTCGACCGCCACGCCACCTCCAAGCTCGACGACGAGGACCTGTTGCGCATCCGCACGCTCGGGTTCCGCGGCGAGGCGCTGCCGTCGATCGGCGCGGTCGCCAAGCTCGGCATCACCACGCGTCACGCCAGCGAGCCGCACGCCTGGTCGCTGTCGGTCGAAGGCGGCGAGAAGTCGGAGATCATGCCGGCCGCGCTCGGCCAGGGCACCCGCGTCGAGGTCAACGAGCTGTTCTACGCGACGCCGGCGCGGCTGAAATTCCTCAAGACCGACCGCACCGAGGCGGAGGCGATCCGCGAGGTGGTGCGGCGGCTCGGCATGGCGCGCCCCGACATCGCCTTCACGCTGGCCGGCGAAGAGCGTGCGCCGGTCACCTGG
>NZ_LGHK01000062.1 GCF_001908235.1 Bradyrhizobium sp. NAS96.2 | reverse complement strand
GCACCGCCTCCGAGGCACGGGCGAGGCGGCGGCCGCGATCGAGCTCGGCAATGCGCGCTTCGGCGTTGGCGACGTGGCGCTTCAGCCGGGTGATCTCGGTGGCGAACAGCGTGCGCGCGGTCATCGCGGCATCGCGTTCGGCTTCGAGGTTGGCGATCGCCTGCGCGGCTTCGCGGGCGAGGTCCTCCCGGCCGCCCTCGAGCGCCGCCGATGCGCGCACCTCGAGATCGGCGATCCGGGCGTTGGTGGCCTCGAGCCGCCGGCCCTCCTGCGCGTCGCCGGCGATCGCGAGCGCCAGCGTCCGCTTCGAGCGGTCGACCGCGGCGGCCGCGTCCCGCATCTGCTGGTCGAGCACGACCAGCGCGGTCCGGTCTTGCAGTTCCTCCTCCGCTGCCGCCACGCCGCCGCGGAAAATTGTCAAAACAGTTTTGAACATTTGATCGCTCCCTGTTATGAGCATCGCTCATGAATCTCTTGTACCACATAATGAGCATTGCTCAAGAATTATTTGAGCGACGTTCACGCTTGTGGTTAACGATGGGTGAAACATGTCCAAGGCATTGGAACGACGGGCAAAACTGCGCGAAGCGCTGATCGAGGCGGCGGAACGGGCAATTGCGGCGAAAGGTCTCGGTGGCCTCAAAACCCGCGAACTGGCCCAGGAAATCGGTGTCGCCAATGGCGGCGTCTACAATCTGGTCGAGGATGTCGACGAGCTGATCCTGCGGGTCGGCTCACGCACGCTGGCCCGGCTGGATGCGTCGCTGTCGCTGGCTGAGATCGGCGGCTCGGCGGCGCCGCGCGAGATGCTGGTGCGCATCGCGGTCGCCTATTGCGACTTCGCCGCCGAGAATCTCGAACCGTGGCGCGCCCTGTTCGAGCATCGCATGCAGCCCGGCAAGCCGGTGCCGGAATGGGCGATCACCGAGCAGATGGAATTGTTCCGCCACATCTACAAGCCGCTCGCCGCGCTGTTTCCGCAGCGTTCGCCGGCGCAGCTCGGCGTCACCGCGCGCAGCCTGTTCTCCGCCGTGCACGGCATGGTCGCGCTCGGACTGGAGCACAAACTGATCGCCGTGCCGATCGGCCAACTGCGCAGCGAGATCGCGACATTGACGCGCGCAATGGTCGACGGGCTGACGGCGAAGAAGGACTAGCGAACGCGCCCGTAACCGCCCAATGTGCCCGATGTGTGGTCAGGTAGACGACTTGCAGACCGCCGGACTGGCAAATCCGCTGCGGAAAATCTTCGCGCTGCGGTCATCTGCGCCATATCGCTTTGGCCACGGATGTACTAGCAGAGTTTCAGATTTCGCGACCCCGCGACTGGTCGACCGGCGCGGGGTTCTCTTTGTCACACCATGCGCAATGGCCGCCGAGACCGAGACTTGAACCGTCCGCCGGCGAGAGGTCCAGCACATTGCAGAAATCGAGGTCACGAGCGTGTCCACCAATATCGATCTAGAGCCGCAACACGACGACATCATGTACCCGCAGGTGCTCCCGTTCCTGCTGGTCCACGTGGGGTGTCTGGCGGCGATCTGGTCGGGCGTTTCATGGCCGGCGATCGCAATTTGCGTCGCTCTGTATTGGCTGCGCATGTTTGCGATCACGGCCGGGTATCATCGGTACTTCTCGCATCGCGCTTACTCGACGAGCCGGGCGTTTCAGTTCGTCCTTGCATTCCTTGCCCAAAGCAGCGCCCAGAAAAGCGTCCTTTGGTGGGCTGCGAAACACCGACATCACCATCTTCATTCGGATACCGAGCAGGATGTGCATTCACCGCAGCACAAGGGCCTCGTGTACAGTCATCTCGGCTGGATCTTCTATCGACAGCACGATGCAACCGATCTGACGAAAGTTTCGGACTTTGCCTCGTATCCAGAGTTGATGTGGCTGCACAAATTTGAGGTTTTGCCGGCGGTCGTGGTCGCAGTTCTGTGCTTTCTCGTTGCCGGATGGCCGGGGCTGCTGGCCGGTTTCTTCTGGAGCACCGTGCTGCTGTATCACGCAACGTTTTGCATCAACTCCCTCGCTCATGTTCACGGACGCAAGCGATATGTGACGGGCGATGACTCCCGCAACAATTGGCTGCTGGCGCTGGTTACGATGGGTGAGGGTTGGCACAACAATCACCACGCCTACCAGAGCAGCGCGCGGCAAGGCTTCCGCTGGTGGGAGATTGATGCGACCTATTATGTTCTGGTGGCCCTGTCCTGGCTCGGTATCGTCTGGGAGCTCAAGGCGCCGCCCGCGCAGGTTCTCCGCAACGAGCAACGCCTGGGATCGCGTGTGATCAAGCGAACGGCTGAGCAGCTCGCCGGCCGTTTCAATCCCGAATACATTGCACAGGCAATCAAATCGTCAGTCCATGAAACCGGGATGTCGGTGCGGGACGCGCTCTATCTGTTGCAGCATCGTGCCGACTTGCATCTGCCCAGCATGCCAACGCGCGAGCAGTTGTTGGCTGAAGCCCAGGCCATGTTCGCGAAGACGAGATCGTTGGACGACATCGTCGACCGTGCACATGAGCTCCTGGTGGAATCGGTTTGCTTCCTTCTGGCCGTTCCCGTTCCGCCACCAGTGGCCAGCGTAACCCCGAAGGCTTGAGAGAGCTGCAGTATTTTTCCTCGGGCATCCCTACATGATGTGGATGACCGACTGGCAGAAACCAAGCAAGCGCGAGCCACCCGAGATCAAGCTCGCGATGACCTGAACGGGCCCACGGAAACGCCCGAGCCTCACGGCTCCATCGTGTAGGCGCGCCCGGGTTCGAGTGCGTAGATGGTCAGGAAGCGCAGCGGCCGGTCCGGGTCGCAATTGCGAAACAGCGTGTGCGGAACGTCAGGGCGATCCTGCAAGGTCTCGCCGGCCCGGTATTGTCGCGGCGCTTCGTCGCCATAGGCGGACTCGGCCGTGCCTTCGACGATGAAGATCACGCCGCCGACCGGATGCTTGTGAAGCGGCGCCACCCCGCCGGGCGGATAAGTCACCTCGGCAACGACGAGCTCGCGATCATCGCCGGGCAGTGCAAGCCGCTCCAGCGTCTTGCGCGTGACGCCGGCAAAGCCGGCCTGCGGGCCGTTTGCCTGGTTGCCTTCAGCCATGGGAACCCTTCCTTGTCATGCGAACGAATGTGTCCCGATCAGATCGGGCTGCGATGATGATGGGGGCGCTTCAGCGACACAACAAGCGCCCACCCATTTCAATACGTGTCACACTGATGAGCCGAAGTCCTTGCCACCCCTGCTCCGGCGTTGCAGGATTCCTGTCCGAAAATCTTCAGCAGTGAGCCTTGCATGAAAATGAGTATCGTCACGACGCGGTCGTCAGGAATAGCCGCCCTGGCGCTCATCCTTGCAGCATCAGGTGTCACGCCGGCGTTGTCGGCGCAGGCTGTGCCGGAATGCTCGATGTCGGTGACATTGGCGGACTGGGGCGAGAACTCGACCGGCGATATCGACATCGCCTCCGGCGAAAGCTGCCAGATCCCGATCGGAATCCGCGGCACGGTGACGGATTCGTCGATCTCGCAGAAACCGGCCTATGGCAAATTGAAGAAGATCAACCCATCGACCTTCGAGTACAGGGCAAAGGCCAAGTACAAGGGCAGCGACAGCTTTGCCATCAAGGCGACGGGCAAGGGGCCGAAGGCCTCCGGCACCTCGGTCATCACTGTGCACGCCACGATCAAGTAATCGCGCGCCGGGCGAACCCAGCGCGCGACCGTTGCATTCCGATCAGGCCGGCCGCGCGCCGGTGCGGATGATCGAGCCGACATGCTGGCCGCGCAGCGCCGCGGTGAGCCGGCCGGGAACCAGGCCGTTCACGACCTGCACCCGTTCGATATGCCGCGCATTGGCCATCACCTCGAGCAGCGCGGGATCGAACGGCAGCGTACCCTTCAGCTTGGCAAGGTCGGCGAAGCTCGTCTCGCGCAGCAACTGCGCCTTCTTACCGTCGGGACCATTGGGATCGTCGGTGTAGACGCCGTCGACGTCCTCCACGATCGTCAGCCCCGCCGCGCCGAGCGCATCGGCGAGCAGGAACGCGCCGGTGTCGGCGCGATGCAACGGGATGCGCGAATTCGGAAACTCGTGATGGTGATACGGCGGGAACGCGCTGCCCACCACCGCGCGCGATGCGGAGAGGTGGATCGCGAGCTGGCTCGCGATGGTCGGGTGCTCGATATAGGACACGCCCTCCGGCGCGAGCAGGCAGCCGAGGATATGACCGTTCTGCCCGGCCTCGCTCGCCGCGAGCGGCTGCAGCGAGCCGACCGGCAGTCCGAGATCGAGGCCGACGCTGTAGAGATGGCGGGCGCGGATGCCGGCGCCGGTCAGGATCAGCATGCGGTGCTCGGGCAACAGCGCGCGCAGCTCACCAACGATCGGCAGGATCGCTTCATGGCCACGATCCATGATCGAGCGACCACCGATCTTGATCACCTGCAGCCACGGCAGCAGGGGAATCGGACGGCCGCCGGCGACGGGACGGGTGAGATCGCTGTCGAGCAAGGTCTGGCGCGCGAGCGGCGAAGCGACGTGCTTGATGGTGTCATCCATGGTCGTGTCTCTGCTCAGTTCGCGGTGATGATGGTGCCGACATGCTCGCCCGCGAGTGCGCGGGTGAGATTGCCGGGGACGAGGCCATTGACGACCTGCACCTCGCGCACATGGCGCGCGGTGGCGACCAGATCGAGCACCGGGAATTCGAGGATCGAATCCTGCAATCCCTTTGCCTTCATCTCGGCGACCGAGATCTTCGGGATGAAGGTCGCGCCCTTCGAGGTCTTCGGGTTCGCGGTGTAGAGGCCGTTCTCGTCCTTCACATAGATCATCGACTTGCAGCCGAACTGCTCAGCGACCAGGAAGCATCCGGCATCGGTACGATAGGGCGGGATCATGCCCTCGGCCGCGGGCCGCATCCACAGGCCGTAAGGCGGCATGCCGCTGAAGATCACCGCGTTCACCTCGGCGAGATAAAGCGGCACGGCCGAAAGCCCGGCACCGCTGACCGCGGAGATACCGTGCTTGGCCAGCAGCTGGCCCAGCATCACGGCATTCTGATCGGCCACCGAAGCGCCGAGCTGCGACAGCACGCCGGCCGGCAGCCGAAGCCCGGCCGCGATCGAGTAGAGATGCCGGGCGCGGGTGCCGGCGCCGGTCCCGATCAGCAGCTTGTGCGCCTTGCGGGCGGCGACGATCTCGTCGACCAGCGGATAGACCGCGGCACGGCCGCGATCGATGACGCTCTGGCCGCCGATCTTGATGACAGTGGCATCCGGCAGAATGCGGAAGTCCGATGCGGCCTCCGCCGTCGCCAAGAGCTGCGGATCGGTCAGCGACCGCTGCATCAGGAGCGCTTCGAGCTCCGCCGTGGTGTTTGCCATGAGAAACGTCCTTTACCGCCAATGCGCCCGGGCATCGCTTTCGGATTGCACTGGTAGCGACAAGCGGCGCGGCTCTCAAGACACAATGGCAGTGATGCCACGCACCCGAGGCGCGTTTTGCCGGCCGCCCGGCCTTACGGATCGATTGCTGGCAGCTTGACCGTCACACGCAGGCCGGAGCGTGCGGCGCCGGTCACATTCTCGAACAGGATCGAACCCGTCGCACGATCGACAATTCGCTTCACGATCGAGAGCCCGAGCCCTGCCCCTTCTCCGCTCGGCTGGCCGCCGCGAAAGAACGGCTCGCCGGTCCGCGCCAGATCCTGCGGCGGAATCCCCGGCCCGGTGTCCTCGATCTGGATGACCGCCATTGCGTCCTCGCGATGGACGCTGAGATCGACAGCCCCGCCATTGGGCGTGAACTTGATCGCGTTCTCGACCAAGTTCCTTACCGCGGAGATCAAGGACATCGGATCACCGTTCACGGCGACCGTCTCAACGGTCGTGAAACCGAGATCGATGTTGCGCGCCGCCGCCTCCGGCAGCAGATCGGCGACGACACCCTTTGCGATCCTGTCCAATTCCACCGCGGCGCTCACGGTGGACGGCGCTGCGTCTTGACGCGCCAGCGCCAGAAGTTGCTCGAGCAGATGCTTGGTGCGCCGCATGCCGCTCTTCAACGCATCGAGCCGGTCGCGTGTCTCCGCGGGCATGTCGAGCGAGGCGAGATTTTCCGCCTGCAGGCTGAGCGCGGTGACCGGCGTTCGAAGTTCATGGGCCGCGTCGGCGATGAAGCGCCGTTGCTGATCCATCATGACGCGCGTCCGCCGGAGCAGCCCATTGATCGAGCCAAGGAACGGCTGCAGCTCGCTTGGCGCGCCGGTGGCCGGCAGCGTGCCGATGTCGTCCACCCTGCTCGCGTCGAGATCGCCAGCGAGGCGCAGCATCGGCCGGAACGATCGGGCGATCACGAATGCGGTCATCAGCAGCAGGCACGGCACCAGCGCGGCGATCGGCAACAGCGTGCGCACGGCCATGTCGCCCGCGATCTCGGTGCGGATCTCGGTCTGCTGCGTCACCGCGAAGCGGCTGCCGTCCGGCCGCGTCCGAAGCAGCACGCGGACCGGCTGGCCGTGATAGACGTCATTGTGCAGTCCATCCTTCAGGCCCCACAGCCGGCGATCATCAGTAGTGCCGCGCGGCGCCTCGCCCAGTTCGACGACGGCGACCTCGGCTTCGGCATCGACACCGGTAACCGGGCGGCTCTGCCGGATCGTGGCGCTCAGCGCAAAGCTGCCGATCTGGATCAGGACGGAGTCCTGCATCTCGATCGCTTCGCTGTAGGCCCATCGATATGCCAGGATTCCGCCGACGGCGCCCGTCAGCAGAATAATCGCCGTGAGTCCGACGAACAGGCGCCCGCGCAGCGATCCCATCATCTCGAACGATCCACCATCCATCCGACGCCGCGCACGTTCCTGATCGCTGACGCGCCGAGCTTTCTGCGCACCGCGTGGATCAGGAATTCGACTGCGTTGCTCTCGACCTCCTCGCTCCAGCCATAGATCTGGCGCTCGAGCTCGGCGCGGGACAGGATCGCTCCCGGGCGATTCAGCAGCGCTTGAAGCAGGGCGAACTCGCGCGCGCTGAGCACGGCTTTTTCGCCGCCGAAAGCCGCTTCCCGCGTTGCCGGGTCGAGGTGAAGCTCGCCGTTGGTCAGCACCGGCGGCGCCCCGCTGCCCTCGCGCCGCAGCACCGCGCGCATGCGCGCCAGCAATTCCGCGATCTCGAACGGCTTGACCAGATAGTCGTCGGCGCCGAGATCGAGCCCCTGGATGCGATCGTTCAGCGCGTCGCGCGCGGTGAGAATGATGACGGGAAGGCGCATGGAGCCGGCGCGGATCGCCTTGAGGACGTCGAGACCATCGGTCAATGGCAGTCCGAGATCGAGCAGCGCGATATCATAGGTCTCGCTGCGGCTGGCCTCGATGGCGAGATCGCCATCGCGCACCCAGTCGACGGCATAGGCGGCATCCCGCAGCGCCTCGACGACGGCGGCGCCGATCATCCTGTCATCCTCGACCAAGAGCACGCGCATCGCCTGGCAATCCATCCCGATCCGCACCGGGGGCACCCGGCGAAACTGCGTCGTATCGCTCATCCGCGACACCCACGCGATCATATCAGCTTCGACTTAGCCGGAACTTAGGGCATTCGACGCCTGCGTGGCAGCCACTCGGCCCGGCTAAGCCGGAGCTAAGTCTCGCAGGGCACGCTCCGTGTCGAACCCGGCGGAACCGCCGGCGATCTCACAGCGGAGTTCACCACCGTGCAGGTTACCCGACGCATCGGCCGCAGCATGCTGAACAAGGTGCCCGAAGTCACCCTCGTCTTCTGGCTGATCAAGATCATGTCGACCACGGTCGGCGAGACCGGCGCCGATTATCTCGCCGTCCATGTCGGCCTTGGAACAAGTGTGACCGGCCTGATCATGGCCGCCCTGCTTGCGGCCGTGCTGTCTATCCAGCTGCGGAGGGACCGTTACGTGCCGTGGATCTATTGGCTGACGGTCGTGCTCGTCAGCATCGTCGGCACGCAGATCACCGATGTGCTGACCGACAAGCTCGAGATCAGCCTCTACGTCAGCACGGCCGTCTTTGCGATAGCCCTGGCCGCGACCTTCGCAATCTGGTTCGCGCTCGAGCGGACGCTGTCGATCCACAGCATCGTGACCACGCGGCGCGAATTGTTCTACTGGGCCGCGATCCTCTTCACCTTCGCGCTCGGCACGGCGGCGGGCGATCTTGCCACCGAAGCGCTGGGCCTCGGCTTCAACGTCGGCGTCCTGGTGTTCGTGGCGCTGATCGCAGGCGTCGCCGCAGCCTACGCGCTCGGCGCCAACGAGGTCCTTACCTTCTGGATTGCCTACATCCTGACCCGGCCGCTCGGCGCCTCGTTCGGCGACATGCTGTCGCAATCCCGCGACTATGGCGGCCTCGGCTTCGGCACGATCTACACCAGCCTCGCTTTCCTCGCGGTGATCATCGCGTCGGTCGGCTGGCTGTCGTTCGAAGGCGGCAGCGAACAAAACCCCGAAGCATCGCCCGGCGCATGAATTCGCCGCGCGCCGCCGGCCGAAGCAACCCCAACAGGAGAACCACAATGAACAGAACGGTACTCGCACTTGCCGCAATCCACGCTCTCGTGGTCACTTCACCATTTCCACATGCGAGCGGAGGCCTGACGCTGCTGCCGCGCGCACAAGCGGCCGCCTCAAAGCTCGGCGACCTGACGCCGTTCCGCGGCATCGCCGCCGATGTCGCTGAAATGGTCGACAAGAACGACCTGACCGGCGCCAAGACGCGGATCAAGGATCTCGAGACCAAATGGGACGAAGCGGAAGCGGGCTTGAAGCCGCGCGCGGCCGCGGACTGGCACACGGTCGACAAGGCGATCGATCGTGCGCTCGAGGCGGTGCGTGAGACCAATCCGGACGCCGCCAAATGCAAGAAGGCGCTCGCCGAACTGCTGTCGATCATGGACTCGATGAAGGCCTGATCCCTCCGTCCATCATTCGACCACCCGCCGGCGGTATCGACCGCCGGCGATGTCTCTTGAAGTGACGAATCTTGGAGTGACCACCCATGGATATGCTGCTCGACAACGCCACCGAGGACCGCGCGGGCAAGGTTCCCGCCGTCACGCTCGGCTTCTGGATCATCAAGATTCTCGCCACGACGCTCGGCGAGACCGGCGGCGACGCCGTCACGATGTCGATGAACCTCGGCTATCTCGTCGGCACCGCGATCTTCGCGGTCATCTTCGTTGCTGCCGTTTCAGCACAGATGGCGGCAAAGCGCTTTCACCCACTGCTCTACTGGACGGTGATCATCGCGACCACGACGGTCGGCACGACCTTTGCCGATTTCGTCGACCGCTCGCTGGGGATCGGATATCTCGGCGGCTCATCGCTGCTCGCCGCACTGCTCGTTGTATCCCTCGCTGCATGGTATCGCACCATGGGAACGGTTTCGATCGCGTCGATCGACAACAAGGCGGCCGAAACCTTCTACTGGATCACGATCCTGTTCTCGCAGACGCTCGGCACCGCGCTCGGCGACTGGATGGCCGACTCCACCGGTCTCGGCTATGGCGGCGGCGCCATTGTGTTCGCCGCCGGCATCGCCATCGTCGCCGCGGCCTATCTCTGGACCCGGGTGTCGCACACGGTGCTGTTCTGGATCGCGTTCGTCCTGACCCGGCCGCTCGGTGCCACCGTCGGCGATTTCCTCGACAAGCCGCTGGATCACGGAGGTCTTGCGCTCAGCCGCTACACCGCATCCGTTGCTCTCGCCGCTGCGATCGCGGCCCTCGTCTTCATGCTGCCGCAGCGCGCGGGCAAGCACGCTTGAGCATCAAACCTTTGCCCGCTCCGGCCATCGATTTCAGCGAGCGGGCAAGGCGGCGCATCGCGATCATCGTCTCGCGAGCGATCCGCTCGCGGTCGATGATCGGCCGCCAGTTGCATGAGCGGAGATCCTCGACGCAAGATGATTCCAAAGCGTGGTCTAGGACGTTATGTCGCAGTCCGCTTCGCAAGCGAGCGTGACGCCCGTCATAGATGACGCGCCCGAATTCTGCGATCCTGATTTTGATATTGCCGATTTTTGAATGCGCTGCTCTCAGCCCAATCACACGGGAGTAGCACCACCCCGCTTCGCGAAGTTGATTGCATTGCACCTTGGAAATTAGCCGGCTTCGACCGGCGCCCCACGAGGAAGCAAACCATGGCCAATACCCCACCGGTCGTCTCGATCGGTAACCACAGCCTGTTGTCCAACCACTGGCAAAGAATAGAGCCTTGGCTGACTTATTCGGACGCCGACGGCAATCCCGCGCAAAGCTTCGAGTTCTTCGACAGCGGCACATCCGCAACCAGCGGCTACTTCTGGACGCCCACCAATACCCATTGGGCCGCCAACACCCTCATCGACGTTGCAGCGTCCGATCTCTCCGATGTGTGGCTGAGCTCCGGTTCGGTCAGCGGCTCGGAAACAATGTGGGTCCGCGCCTTCGACGGGACTGACTGGAGCTCGTGGACGTCGTTCATTCTCACGACGACGCCAAACACGCCTCCGGTTGCTGCGATCAATGACCAGTCGCTGCACGTCAATACATGGGCGAAGGTCGAGAATTGGTTGAGCTACTCCGATGCCAACGGAGATGCCGCCACGAAATACCAGTTCTGGGATAGCGGCAGCTCCGCAACCAGCGCGTATTTCTGGATTCCCACTAATGAGCATTGGGCCGCCAACACGACGATCGAGGTTTCGGCCGCTGACCTGACCAGCCTCTGGATCCAGGGCGGTTCAACGACCGGTTCCGAGACCATGTGGGTCAGGGCGTTCGACGGATCGGATTGGGGTGCCTGGGATTCATTCACGCTGACGACGACGAATTCGGCGCCCGTGGTCACGACCGGCGATCATTCCGTGCACATGGGCCAGTGGGTCACCGTCGGCAACTGGTTGACGACGTCGGATGCCGACAACGATGCGATCACCAAGTACCAGTTCTGGGACAGCGGCACGGCCGCAACCAGCGCGTATTTCTGGACGCCGACCAATTCCCACTGGGATGCGAACACGACGATCGAGGTTTCGGCCGCCGATCTCGCCAATGTCTGGATCCAGGGCGGCTCGGTGATCGGTTCCGAGACGATGTGGGTCAGGGCGTTCGACGGCACCTCGTGGGGCGATTGGGACAGTTTCACGGTGACGTCGACGGTCAACACGCCGCCGGTCGCGACCATCAACGACCAGTCTGTTCACGTCAATACATGGGTCAAGCCGGAGAACTGGCTCAGCACCAGCGATGCCGAGGGTGATACGATCACCAAGTATCAGTTCTGGGACGGCGGCACTGCGGCGACCAGCGCCTACTTCTGGACGCCTAGCAATGCGCATTGGGCGGCCAGCACCCCCATCGACGTTTCGGCGTCCGATCTGGACAGTCTCTGGATTCAGGGTGGCTCGGCGACCGGCTCCGAGACCATGTATGTGCGGGCCTTCGACGGCACCGCCTGGGGCGCTTGGGACGGCTTTACCGTGACGTCGACGAACACGGCCCCGACGGTTGCGATCCTCGATCATACGCTGAACGCCGCGCAGTGGGCGCAGCTCGTCAACTGGACCAGCGTATCCGACGCAGACGGCGATCCGATCACCAAATACCAATTCTTGGACGGCGGCACGGATCCGAACAGCGGCTACTTCTGGACATCCGCGAATTCACACTGGGCGGCGAACACCGTCATCGAGGTTCCAGCATCCAATCTGTCCGACGTTTGGGTGCGAGGCGGTACTGCCGGCGGCTCGGAGGCCATGTACGTTCGCGCATTCGACGGGACCAGCTGGAGCCCTTGGGACGGCTTCAGCCTGACCACCCTGCCGAACCACGCCCCCGCCGTTTCGATCAACGACCAGACCTTGCACCTCAACGAGTGGAGCCAGGTCAGTAACCTGTTGTCCTATTCCGACGCCGACGGCAATCCCGCGACCGAATATCAATTTTGGGATGCCGGTACCGGCGCCAACAGCGGCTACTTCTGGACCTCCGAGAATTCGCACTGGCCAGCCGCCTCCGTCATCGACGTCAGCGCCGCGGCCGTCGATGATGTCTGGGTCCGTGGAGGCGCCGCCACCGGCAGCGAGACGATGTATGTGCGCGCGTTCGACGGGATCGACTGGGGCGTGTGGCACGCATTCGTGCTCACCACCGTCGTCTAAAGCGCGATGAGATCAGGTTGAAGCGTCATCGCGCTTTAGATTCTTGTTCGAGCATGATCTTTTCGGAAAACCGCTTCGCACTTTTCCGGATCATGCTTTAGCTAGGCTGCCGCGATCCCGTGACGGACATGGCATCGCCGTGTCACGCCACCGGCCGTCCGGTTACACAGGCTGGCTCGGCGTGAAGATGACCTTGCCCTTGAATGCCGACGCCTGCGCGATCGCCTGCGAGAAATCCTCCAGGCGATAGGACCCGACCACCGGCGCGCTGATCGCACCTGAGGCGACCATCGGCACGAGATGGTCGTACATCATGGCCAGCGCGTCATCGGTTGCGGTCTTGCTCCAATGGGCCAGCCAGAAGCCGCGCACCGACACCTCGTTGAAGATCACGCTCAAGGCCGAGCCGGAGAACGGCTGTCCACTCATCGCGCTGTAAATGACGAGGACACCCTTCGGCGCCAGGCAGTTCATCAGGTTCAAGGCCGACGAGCCGCCGACGACGTCGAGCGCCAACTGGATCGGCACCTTGCCGGTCTCTTTGGCGACGCGTTTGGCGAGATCCGGCCCGTCGACCAGGACGATATCGCCGCCGACCGCCTTGACCTCATCCACCACCTCCTCGCGGCGGACGATGTTGACCGTGTTGAGCCCAAGCGACCTGGCGATGGCGATCACCGCGCGCGCCGTCGCCGAATTGGCGCCGTTCTGGATCACCCAGCCGCCGCGCGGGATTTTGACGAAATCAGTCAGCAACAGATAAGCGGTCGCCGGATTGACCGCGATCATGGATAGCTGCCGGATGTCGGCAGTCTCGGGCAACGGACGCTGCCAGGACGGCGTGAACTTGAGCCGTTCGGTCCAGGTCGGGATCATGAACGGAACGAGCGTGCGGTCACCTTCCCTGAGGTGCTTGACCTGCGCCCCCGCGGCGATGACCCGCCCGACGCCCTCGATCCCGAGCGTCGCCGGCGGCGTCGGCAGATAGCCGTAGCGACCGGCCATGATCATGAAGTCCGAGTTGTTGATCGGCGCGGCCTCGACCGCGACCACCACCTCGTTCGGCCCCGGGCTGCCGACGTCAGGCACCTCGTTGAGCTTCGCCACTTCCGCCGGACGTCCGAACGCTACAACCTGAACCGCCTTCATGGCATCATCTCCCGAGTTCGTTATGTACTTATAAGTACAGAATGAGGGCAACGTCAATGACTGGAAATGGCTTCCCGGCAAGGTAAAGGCTTCACATCGGACGCGGGAGTACATAAAACAGCGCCATGGCAAGGCCGCGCAGCTTCGATCCGGACGACGTCCTGGAAATCGCCCGCCAGGTATTCTGGCAGAAGGGGTTTCAGGCGACCTCGCTCGACGAGATCACGGCGGCGAGCGGTATCGCGAAGCCCAGCCTCTATGCGGCCTTCGGCGACAAGCACGCCCTGTTCCTGCGCGTGCTGGACCGCTATCACGACGGCATCCTCGGCTGGGCCGAGCGCGTGCTGGCGCAGCCGGGGCCGGCCCGCGAGGCGATCAGGCAGTGGCTCACCGGCTTCATCCCCTATTGCTCGGGTGAGAAGGGACAGCGCGGCTGCCTGTCGATCAATTCGGCGACCGATGGCTCGCTCGATCAGGCCGCGCTCCGCAAAAGCATCGAGCGCTACAACCGGCGACTCGAAGAGCTGTTGCGCACGCGGCTGCGTGCCGACCGCGAGCAATTCAAGAAGGGCTTCGATCCCGACATCACTGCGCACACGATCATGGTGGTGCATGCGGGGCTGATGGCGCTCGCGCACCAGACGCCGGATTCGAAGCAGGTGAAGGCCGTGATCGAGCAAGTAATGGGCCTGCTCGCCTGACCTTGTCAGCATTGCGTTCCGCCCGCGCCCGCTGTGGCTCTCACGAATGTGATTTATATGATAATCATCATCCATTGATGAACTGAACTCCGTGACCATTTCCGGATTGGCTGACATGGGCTTCCGGAACTGGGAACCAGATGAACAGATCGTCTTGGCGTGTGACGCTTACCGTACTCATCGCCCTGCTATCGATGCCGGCGATCGGTCCGGCCCGGGCCCATGATCACGACCATCCCGAACTCAACGGCTGGTATGAGAGCCTGCACAGCAGCAAGGGCCCCTGCTGCGACGGCACCGACGCGAAGCGCGTCGACGACGCCGATTGGGACACCAAGGACGGCCACTACCGCGTGCGCCTCGAGGGCGAGTGGGTCGACGTTCCCGATGAGGCCGTCGTGCCCGGGCCAAACCGCGCCGGCCACACCGTTGTCTGGCCGTATTATCTGAATGGTCACCCGAGACCGCGCTGCTTCATGCCGGGCAGCATGGGCTGAGCAGCGACGAAGGCGCTGCGCAGCCTGAAGCATCGACGGCGCAGCTGATCAGAGATCGAGCTGGATCCGGTCGTCGCCGTCGGTCGCCGGCTGCGCGGGCACCGCGCAGCAGATCAGCACTTCGTTATCGGCCACCTCAGCGGCCGGCTCCTTCACATAGGTTACCGCACCTGCCAGCAATCTGGTCCGGCATGTTCCGCAATTGCCTTCCCGGCAACTGAACACAGGACTGAGGCCGCGCGCTTCCGCAAGGTCAAGCAGCGTGCCCGACTCCGGAGTCCAGCGCGCTTCCCTCAGCGATGCGGTGAAGGCGACCGGGACCGGCGTGGTCGCGGGCGGCCGGCGCGGCGGCGCCGGCGTGGCGACATCTGGCGTCCTCACCAGCGACGATGGTCCGAACGCCTCGGCGTGAATCCTGTTATCGGCAATGTTGTAGCCGCGCAGGGCGTCATAGAGCGATTGGGTGAACTGCGGCGGCCCGCACAGATAGAAATCGTAGTCGTCGAACGGCAGGACCCGCGACAGCAGCGCCGTGTCGATCCGTCCCGCGGCGTCGTAGTCGGTGCCCTGCTCGGCGCCATCGACGTCACTCAGCACGCGAATGATCCGGACGGCACCGCCGGCGGCCGCAGCCAGTTGCTGCAATTCGTCGCCGAACGCGCGCTCGGCCTTGGCATGCGCGGCCTGGAACAGGAAGGTCGGCCGGATGCCGCGGGTACGCAGCCCTTCGTAGACGACGTGACGCAGCATCGCGAGCAGCGGTGTGATGCCGACGCCGCCGGCGAGCAACACGGCGGGCCGCTTCTCGCGTGCATCGATGGTGAAGCCGCCGCCCGGCGCGCGCGCTTCGATGATGTCGCCGACACGGATGTTGTCATGCAGATGCTGCGACACCACGCCGCCACGCTTCACGCTGATGCGGTACATGCCGTCCGACGGCGCGACCGACAGCGTGTAGGTGCGAATGATCGGCTTGTCGGCGCCGGGGAGCGCGATGCGGATCGGCAGATGCTGTCCGGCCCGGTGTGGCAGCCGCCCGGCCCCGTCGTCCGGCTGCAGATGAAACGAGCGGATCGACCGGCTCTCGTCGACGATCTTGGTGACCTTGAACGGACGCCACCGCGTCGCAAGCTCGGCCGCGCGAATCCGGTCGGCGACCTGCGCCCAGTCGCCGGTCATCAATGCATTCGGCGACCAGCCCTCGGCCCGGAACGCCCAGCGCAGCGGCAGCGCGCCGCGCCGGCGCACCACGCGGCGGGCACGAAAACTCCACAGCCGTTCGGCGCCCTGAAACGCCGCGATCTCCGGCGAGTCCAGGATCACCTCGGCATCACCGGTGAGCTGCAGCATGTCGCCGGTTTCGAAATCGACAAACGTCAGCCCGGCCTTGCCGTTGACCAGGATATTGCCGAGCGTGTTGAAGAACAGATTGCCGGCGAAATCGGGGATGGTCAGCGTGCCGTCGGCGGCGACGCGAACGAAGCCCGATCTGCCGCCGCGATGCGAGACGTCGACCTGGCGGCGATCCTCGCGCTCGGCATAGGACGCCACGAAGAACGTATCCGCCGCCGAGATCATCTCGCGCGCGGCCTGATCGAGCGTCGTGCTCGTCTCGATCTCATCTTTGAACGGTTCGTCCGGCTCGCGCACGAAGGCGAAATCGCGCAGCTGGATATATTGCGGGCAATTGCCAAAGCTCTGATCGAGTTCGAAGCTCAGCGCCCTGCCCGACGATGCGCGGAGCAGCCCGTTGGCGCGGTTGCGGCGCCGCGTGTGCAGTTCTATGCCCAGCAATGCGATGGCCTCGTCCTCGCGCATGCCCTCGCTGACGGGATCGCCGGCGTCGGGCCGCGCATCGATCTCGAGACTGCGCGGTGTCGGCGATGAGATGAAGCCGGGCCGGCCGGTCAGCAAGGAGGCCCATGCATCGCCGCTGTGGTCCACGCTGCCGACCACGATGAAGGGAATCTGCGCGAAGAAGTCGCGATGTTGGTCGGGCATGAAGTCGCGCACGGCGCGCTGACCGACCGCCTCCATCCTCTCGGCGACGCCAGCCCGCTGCTGGATCGCCTTTTCGCCGGCATGCCAGGCCGGCAGCTTGCTCTTGCTTCGCCTGTCGCTCATCTCGTCGCCCTCCGTTCCCTGGCTTGGACGGGCGCGCCCCGAAAGGCACGCCCGTTCCGCCTATCACGCAGCCGCGGCCAGACCGACCGGGGTCTTGGCAAAGGGCACGAAGCCCGGCAGCGCCTCGATCCGGCGCAGGAACGCATTGACACGCGCATAGCCCGAGAGATCGACGTTGCCTTCGGGCGCGCTCGACAGATAGCTGTAGAGCGCGACGTCAGCGATCGTCGGCTGCGCACCGACCAGCCAATCGCGATCGGCAAGATGGGCTTCGAGCCGCTTCAGCATCACGTGCGCACGGGCGATCACGTCTTCCGGGTTGAACTTCGCGCCGAACACGGTGACGAGCCGCGCCGCCGCGGGTCCGAACGCGAGATCGCCGGCGGCAACCGACAGCCAGCGCTGCACGGCGGCAGCGCCCTTCGCGCCCTGCGGCAGCCAGTCGGTGCGGCCGAGCTTGGTCGCGAGGTAGACCAGGATCGCGTTGGAGTCGGGAATGATGGTGCCGTCATCGTCGAGCACCGGCACCTGGCCGAACGGATTGAGCGCGAGGAACTCCGGCGTCTTCTGCGCGGCGGACCTGAGGTCGACGTCGACCAGTTCGTATGGAATTCCGAGCAGGGAGATGAACAGGCGCGCGCGGTGCGCGTGGCCGGAGAGCGCAAAGTGATAAAGCTTCATGGTGCCGTTCCTGATGTCGTGGACGGGACCATTCCCGACCGCGATCTCAAGGTGGCTCATTGCAGCCGTTATTATAATTATCGTCGTCGGAACTTCATTATTGCAAATATCGCAATAACGAAGCGGACGCGCCGTTCAGACCTCGACGATCACGTAATTGTCTTCGATGTGCACCGGGAACGTCTCGGCGACATACGGCCCCTTCTGCAATTCGGCGCCGCTTTCGACCGCGACCGGATAGGAGCGGATCCTGAACCGCTTGGGGTCGAACCAGGACTGGCCGTTGCGGATGTCGAATTCCCAGCCGTGCCACGGACAGCGCAGCATCTCGCCGACACGGTCGCGCTGATAGACGCCGGGCTCCGGCGAGGTCAGGCGCGCGACGCAGGCCGCCTTCTCCAGCGGCGCACCCTCGTGCGGGCAGCGATTGAGCAGCGCGAAAAACTCGCCATTGACGTGGAACACGACGATGTCGCGGCCCTCGAGGCCGAACACCTTGTTGCCGCCGGCAGGAATCTCACTGGTGCGCGCAACGATGTGACGGGTCATCTGGGTCCTCATAGCGTTTTCAAGCGAAGTGGACTTCCGGTTCGCGTGAAAAAACGCGTCAAAACAAGAGTCAAAACTTGTAAACCGCGCGGGCGTTGCTGTTGAAGATCTTGCGCCGCTCGGCGTCCGTCAGCGGCGTCTTGAAGGCGTAGCGCGCGTCGTCATAGTCCCAGTGCGGATAGTCCGACGAGAACAGCAGCCGGTCGATGCCGACCCATTCGATCAGCTGACGCAGGTGCTTGGCCTCGTCCGGCTCGTCGATCGGCTGAGTCGTGAACCAGAAATGCTCTTTCACATATTCGCTCGGCTTGCGCTTCAGATGCGGCACCTCGCTGCGGAAGCGCTCGAAATGCTGGTCCATCCGCCACATCGTCGCGGGGATCCAGCCGAAGCCGCCCTCGATGAACACGATCTTCAGTTTCGGGAAGCGCTCGGGAACGCCTTCCAGCACGAGGCTCGTGAGGTTCGAGGCCACCGTATGCGCGTTCGACTGATGCTCCTCGCAATAATAGGACGGCCAGCCGCCGCCGGTCGGCGCGTGCCCGCCATAGCCGCCGACATGG
This sequence comes from Bradyrhizobium sp. NAS96.2, assembly GCF_001908235.1. GTDB lineage: Bacteria > Pseudomonadota > Alphaproteobacteria > Rhizobiales > Xanthobacteraceae > Bradyrhizobium. Next base: position 6,280 of record NZ_LGHK01000062.1, on the reverse strand, counting down.
ATGCCGAGCGGCAGATCGAGCGCCTGCGCGCGTTCGTAGATCGGCCAGTAGCGGCGGCGGCCGAGCGGCTCGTTGGCGCGCGGCGAGACGTTGATCTGGATGTATTCGCCGGTCCTGGCGCAGCGCTCGATCTCGGCGAGGCCGAGGTCGGAGCCGTCCTGCCCGACCAGGATCGAAGCCTTCAGGCGCGGATCGCGATGCGCCCAGAACGCCAGCTGCCAGTCATTGATGGCGCGCTGGATCGCGGCGCCGAATTCCAGATTCTGCTGCGAGAAGATGAAGAGATCGAGCACCTGCAGGATGCCGAACTCGACATCGAAGGGATCGAGGTGCTGCTTGCGCATGAAATCGAGATCGGAGCCGGGCACGCCGCCGGTCGGCGGCCAGGCATCGCGCCGCGCGATCAGCGGCGAGGAGCGCGGATACGGCGTGGTGCCGATATAAGGCGTGCGCAGATGGCTGCCATATTCCTTCAGGTGCTGCTGCCAGCGCTTCGGCAGGAATTCGTTGAGATCGCTATGCGAGTGGATGCTCGGATGGATGTCGCAATCGATGATCCTGAGCCGCGTCGCCGCGGTCGTCTCCTGGTCGAGCATCGGGCGGTCGATGACGTCACTCATGCGATCCTCCATTGAATTGAGCCGGTCTGGCCGTCACCTCTCCCCATCGGGGAGAGGTCGGATTGCATCGCCAGATGCAATCCGGGTGAGGGCCTTGCGGTCCCTCGCGAGACTTGCGCCCCCTCACCCGGCGCTGCGCGCCGACCTCTCCCCATCGGGGAGAGGTGTGGCATCGTCGATGTGGTGTCGAGCTTCGTCATGGTCAGGCGGCGAGCTTCAGACGCGGGAAGGTTTCAATCGGATTGTCTTCGCACATCCGCTTGACGAGGCTATCAGGCAGATGCGGCGGGATTGGATCGTCGCCGTCGAACTGCCAATGCGGATAGTCGGATGCGAACAGGAACATCTTGTCGGAGCCGATCTGGTCGATGATGTCGGCAACGCTTGTTGCATCCATCGGCGCGTCGAACGGCTGCATGGTGACGCGGAAACGCTCGCGGATGATCGCGGCCGGCTCGCGCTCGACCCACGGCACCTCGACGCGCACACCGCGCCAGGTCTTGTTGGCGCGCCACATGAAGGCCGGCAGCCAACTGACGCCCGACTCCATCAGCACCACGGTCAATCCGGGATATTTCCCGAACACGCCCTCATAGATCAGGCTCAGCGTCTGCGCCTGGAACGCCTGCGCTTCGGCGAGATAATATTCGTAGCGATAGGACGGCCAGCCGATCGAGCTCGGCGCGCCGCGATAGGCGCTGCCGGCATGGATCGCGATCGGCAGTCTGTACTTCTCCGCGGCCTGATAGATCGGCCAGTAGTGTCGCCGCCCGAGCAGCGTCTCGTTTTGCGACGGCACCAGCACCGAGACGAAGCGGTTATCGCCGGCGCGGCGCTCGATCTCCTCGACCGCGAGATCCGGCGCCTGGATCGGCACCACGATCGAGGCGCGCAGCCGCGTGTCCTTCGCGAGCCATTCGGCCGCGATCCAGTCGTTGATCGCCCGGCAGAAGTCCGCGGCCATGTAGGAATCGAACACCGCCTGTGCGCCATAGACGACATTGCAGATGGCGTGGCTGGCGCCGAGCTGGTCGAACGCGCCGCGCTGCACCATGGCAAGGTCGCTGCCGGGCTTGCTGCCGTCGGCGGGCCGCCAGTCGGCACGGCCCGACAGCGGCATCGACGGCGGATAGGAATTGAGATCGAGCCCGTCGATGGCGCGGCTGACGACCTGTTCCTTCCAGTGATCGCTCAGATAGGGCAGCAGCGTGGTGCGCGTTCCCCCCACCGCGGGATGGATGTCGCAGTCGATGCGCGTGGCCGCCATGGCGTTCCTCGGATTGATCTTCTTGTCTTCGTTGTTGGCGGCTGTGCTGCCGCAGACCGGACTGTGACGCCGATGGCGCGTTCGCGCAAGCCGATCCACGCGGGGCCGCCCTGCCATCAGCGCGCACCGCCTCTCACGCGAAGTTGCGGGATGGCATGTGAATGACGTCACCTGTTCAAGCTGCGAGACGTGCTAGCGATTCCGCGCCGCGGAAAGCGCCACCATAGGAGACGGGAATGAGACTGGGCCGCTTGATGATCCTCGCATGTTCATTGCCGCTGGCTTCGTCAGCCGCATGGGCCGCGCCTGCGACCACGTCCGGCTCGGTCGCGCTGGCGCTCGCCGGCGTGGTGGCGCCCTACTCGACGCTGCCGGCCAAGGAGAAGAAGGCGGTCGCCGCATTCTTCAACGGCGACAGCGATGTCCACGTCACCGGGAAGATCACCGTCACCGCCGACAAGGTCGTCTGCCGCGCCAGCAATGTCGACATCACCTCGCGTTCCTGCGCACTGACCTCCGGCAGCAGGACCCACACCGTCAGGGGACGCGACGCCAACGCGATCTACGCCACCGTGGCGCTCGCCGGCGTGCCCGGCGACGGCGCCGCCGGCACGATCTACGAGGCGCTGTCGAAACTGTCCTGCACGTTCGATCCCAAGGGGATCAAGGACAAGGCCGGCGGCGGCGCCGACTGCAGCTTCGAGCCGGGCAATTAAACGGCGCGCTCGGTCTCCGGCACGACGATGCTTCACTCCCTCTCCCCGTTCTTACGGGGAGAAGGTTAGGGTGAGGGGCCCTTTCCGCAGATACGGTGATAGCTGCGTTCGCGGTGACTCCCCCTCACCCGGAACGCATCTAGCGATGCGTTCCGACCTCTCCCCGCACGCGGGGCGAGGTGACACTGAGCGGCGAACGCTCGGGCTCCGGCACGACGACGCCCAGCCTCGCGGCCACGCGGCGCGCGGTCTCTTCCCGCTGCGCCGTGATCGCGCGCGTCGCTTGCCGTGTCTGTTGCAGTATCTCGGGTGGCGCGGTCTCCGGCGTGCCGCTGTCGAACGGCGGCTCCGGCGCATAGGCCATGTAGAGCTGGATCGCCCGCGCCGCGTCGTCGCCGCGTAGTTCGGCCGCCAGCCGCAACGCGCCATCGATGCCGGCGGTGACGCCGGCGGCGAAGATATAGCTTCCGTCGATCACCACGCGCTCGTTCACCGGCGTGGCGCCGAACAGCGGCAGCAGATGAAACGACGCCCAATGCGTCGTCGCCCTGCGCCCCTTCAACAGCCCGGCCGCGCCGCACAGCAGCGCGCCAGTGCAGACCGAGAACAGGCTGCAAGCCCCTGCCGCCTGCTCGCGGATCCAGCGCAGGACCTCCTCGTCCTCCATCAGCGCCTCCTGACCGAAGCCGCCGGGCACATGCAGCACATCGAGCGGCGGCGCATCGGCCAGCGTCGCATCCGGCGTCAGCCGCAATCCCTTGAGGTCGCGCACCGGCTCCATGGTCTTGGCGTAGATGCGGTAGGTCGAATTCGGAATCCGCGACAGCACTTCGAATGGGCCGGTCAAGTCGATCTGGTCGACGCCTTCGAACAGCAGCGATCCGATCCGTAAGTGGACATCATGAGCAATCATCGAACTTCCCTTGAGGTTTCCTTGCGCTATGGACAAAGCACATCTAGCGCGGCACGTTTCGGCGATGACGCCAAAGCCCCCACATTCTCCGCCAAAAGACCGCCGCCTGATCGAGGTGCTGGCTTATCCGGCGGTGCAGTTGCTCGATGTCACCGGACCGCTGCAGGTGTTCGCGTCCGCCAACGCAATGATGGCCAAGGCAGGCAACGCGGAGCCTTACGAAGTCCGAGTCGTTGCCAAGGACGGCCCCACGGTTCAGGCATCGGCCGGCATCGGGCTCGCGGTCAATCCATTGCCCACCACCGGCAGCGCGGTGGACACGCTGATTGTTCCAGGCGGCGACGGCGTCAACGCTGCGGCGGCCGACGACGTCCTGGTTGACTGGGTGCGCAGACGCTCGGGAGAGGCACGCCGCACCGCTTCGGTCTGCACCGGCGCGTTCCTGCTTGCCGCGTCAGGCGTCCTCGATGGCCGGCGCGCCGTGACGCATTGGGGATTCTGGCAGGAGCTCGCCGAGCGCTTTCCCGATGTCCGCGTCGAGTCCGATCCGATCTTCGTGCGCGACGGATCGTTCTGGACCTCGGCCGGCGTCACCTCCGGCATCGATCTCGCGCTGGCGCTGGTCGAGGACGATCTCGGCCGCGCAACGGCGCTCGCCGTCGCCCGCTATCTCGTGGTGTTCCTCAAGCGGCCCGGCGGACAGGCGCAGTTCAGCGAAGTCCTGTCGCTGCAAACGACCGACGACAGGTTCGGCGCGCTGCATGACTGGATCAGCGGCCATCTGGCCGACGACCTCTCGCTTGCGACGCTGGCGAAGCAGGCCGGCATGAGCGAGCGCAGCTTCAGCCGGCATTACGCCGAAGCGACCGGGCTGACGCCGGCCCGCGCGATCGAACGGCTAAGGGTCGAGGGCGCGCGGCACCTGCTCTCGGAGACACGGCTGCCGATCAAGCGCATTTCACAGCGCTGCGGTTTCGGCTCCGAGGAGACCATGCGTCGCAGCTTCCTGCGACTGCTGTCGACCACACCGCAGGACTATCGCGCCAGGTTTGCGGGCTAAGAACTCGGTTCACCTCGCCCCGCGTGCGGGGAGAGGCACAGGCCGCCTTCGGCGGCCGTTCTCAAGAACGCCGAAGCGGAGCTTCGGCTATGACGCATCGTCAGATGCGTTCCGGGTGAGGGGGCGTCTCCGCGAACACAACTATCACCGTATTTGCGGAGACCGCCCCTCACCCCAACCCTCTCCCCGTGAAAACGGGGAGAGGGAGCGCAGCGCCCTCGCAGTCACTATTCGTGAGCCCCTCAGCCATTCCAGGCATGCGCCTGCAAGCCCGCTTCCAGCGGCGGATTGGTCACGCTGCCGGTGTAATTGGTGATGGTCGACGCCGCCACGATGGTGATCACTTCGAGCACGAGGTCCTTGTAGAACCCGGCCGCCAGGAATTGCTCGATCTCCTCTTCGTCGAGCCGGCCGCGCTTTTCGATCAGCGACCTCGCCAATGTCGAGAGTGCGCCGAGGTGCTTGTCGGCAGGCGAACGGCCGGCGCGCATCGCGTCGACATCGGCCGCAGCAAGGCCGGCCTGCAAGCCAAGCGCGGAGTGCAGGGCGACCGCCCAGGTGCAGCGATTGGTCACCGCGTCGGTGAGCAGCACGGTCTGGATCTGTTGCTCGGTGAAGCTGCCGCCGTGAACCTTGTCGAAGATGCCGATGAAGCTCTGGATCAGCACCGGCGACGTCGCCATCGTCGCCGCAAGGTTGGGGATCATGCCGAACCGCGCCTCAACCTCGCGCAGCGAGGGTTTCGAGGCTTCGGGGGCGGAGTCGAGCGTATGGACGGGAAAACGTGCCATTGGAACTGCCTTTCACTGTGGTGACGAACCGGAAGCCGCCGGACGCAACCGACCTGTCGCAATCGACACGCGGGCAACCGGATGCGATGCAGGCTATCTAGACGCGCACCGACGCAGGCGTTCGCCAAACTGGCCACATTCCGCGCCATCCGGGCGGCGGCCGGGCTGTTCGCCCAAGATTCCATCAAACCCCTGCGCGGTCCTTCACCCGCCGCGTTACGATGCCGAGCAGGCGGCCGAGCGTGCCGCCGGCGGGGCCTTTCTTGCGCGCCAGCGCGAGCGGTGCGACCAGGCCAGCGGCGCGGTCGAGACGGAGATAGGAGACGCCGGCGGTCTCCAGCCGCGCCATCGATTCCGGCACGATCGAGATGCCGAGCCCTGCGGCGACGAGGCTGAGCGTCGACACCATCCGCGTCGCCTCCTGCGCCACTTTCGGGCTGAAGCCCGCGGCGCGGCAGGCGGCGATGATGCTGTCGTAGAGGCCCGGCCCGGTCGGGCGGCGATAGAGGATCAGCGGCTCGTCGGCGAGCGAGGCCAGCGAAATCCGCCGGCGCGTGTCCTTGCGGGCGCGCGGATGATGATCCGGCAGCGCAACCAGCATCTCCTCGTCGAGCAGATGCGTGATGGTGAGGTTGTCCAGCCGCTCGCTCGGCGAGCGCACGAACGCGGCATCGAGCCGGTCGGCCTCGACGGCTTCGATGAGCTCGCCGGTCGAGGCCTCCTCGAGCGACAATTTGATCGCCGGCGCGCGCTCGCGCATCTCGCGCATCACGCCGGTGACGAAGGGATGAAACGCGGCCGACGAGGTGAAGCCGATCGCGAGCTGGCCTTCCTGGCCGCGGCTGGCGCGGCGCGCGGCTTCCACCGCGAGCTCGGTGTCCCGCAGGATCGCGCGCGCCTTGCCGACGAAGGC
>NZ_LGHK01000061.1 GCF_001908235.1 Bradyrhizobium sp. NAS96.2 | reverse complement strand
CACCGGCGGCTCCGGCACCGGCGGCACTCGATGCGTCGCCGGCCGCGCCCGCGAGCGGTGACGGCAAGGCCCTGAAGTCGACCGCGACCGGCCTGCATGAATTGTCGCCATGGAATATGTTCTTGAACGCCGACATCATCGTGAAGGCGGTGATGCTCGGTCTCGCCTTCGCGTCGCTCGTGACCTGGACGGTGTTCATCGCCAAGATGGTCGAGCTGACCGTCGCGCAAAGCAAGCTGCGCGGAGCGCTCGCCAAGATCGCTGAATCGCGGTCGCTGGCGGAGGCGCAGTTCGCGCTCGGCGCCAAGGGCACCGTGCTGTCGTCATTCATTGGTGCCGCGATGCGCGAAGGGCGTCTGTCGGCGGGCATCTCCAGCGACGCCGGCATCAAGGAGCGCGCGGCGTCGAGCTTTGCCGAGATCGTGCGCGCCGAAGCCCGCAAGATCCGCATCGGCACGGGCCTGCTTGCGACCATCGGCGCAACGTCGCCGTTCGTCGGTCTGTTCGGCACCGTGTGGGGCATCATGAACAGCTTCATCGGCATTTCGAAGTCGCAGACGACGAACCTCGCCGTGGTGGCGCCGGGCATCGCGGAAGCGCTGCTCGCAACCGCGATCGGCCTCGTCGCGGCGATCCCCGCGGTGATCATCTACAACCATTTCTCGCGCGTCACGAAGGTCTATCTCGAGCTCGTCAACCGCGCCTCGGGCGCCGCGGGACGGCTGCTGTCGCGCGATCTCGATCGCACCCATGGCAGCATTCCCGGCGAGGTTCCGCGCAGCGCGCATGGGCGCGCCGCCGCGGCGGAGTAGGCGATGGCAGTCTCGATCTCCGAGAACGACGACGACGACGATTTCGCGGAATCCCACGAGATCAACGTCACGCCGTTCATCGACGTCATGCTGGTGCTGCTGATCATCTTCATGGTGGCGGCGCCGCTCTCGACCGTCGACCTGCCGATCGATCTGCCGACCTCCAGCGCGACGCCGCAGAAGAAGCCGGACAAGCCGACCTATCTCAGCATCAAGCCGGACCTGACGCTGGCGATCGGAGAGAACGCGGTGAAGCGGGCCGAGCTGATCAATTCGCTCGATGCGGTGCCCGACATGAGCCGGGACAAATACGTATTCCTGCGCGCCGATCGCATGGTGCCCTATGGCGAGCTGATGGGCGTGATGGAGCTGTTGCGGGCCGGCGGCTACACGCATGTGAAGCTGGTCACGCTCGAGGGCGTGCCGGGCGCGCCCGGGGCGGCGCCGGCCGAGCCGGCCAAACCCTGACGGCGCACAGCGATGTCCACCAACCCCGATCTCGATCTGCGGACGTCGAAGCGGCTCTGGGTGATCGCCGCGGTGACGGCGGTCGGGCTGCATCTCGGCGGCGCTGCGCTGGCGCTGACGAATCTGCGCGGCGACGACGGCGATGAGGGGCTTGGCGCTGCCGGCGCAGAGTACGCCGTCGAGCTTGCCTCCGCAACCGACGAGGATAACCAGGCACCGCCGGGACCGGAGGACCGTGCACAGGAAGCGTCGCCGGAAATGACCCAGCAGAAGGCGGAGGTCAAGGAGACCGACCTTCCGCAGGCCAAGCCGACCGAAACTGAGGACGCCGATCGCCTCGTCACGGAAGACAACAGCAAGAAGCCGAAGGAGGACGAGGCGCAGGTCGCCAAGGTTCAGACCGAGACGAGCGAGGCCGCCGAGCAGCACCAAGACCAATCGCCGACCAAGCTGGAAGACGCTTCGCGTCAGTCGGAGACGACCAAGGCGCCCAATCCCGGGATCGGCAAGGACAAGTTCGCGCTGACGGCCAAATGGGGCAAGAAGATCAGCGCCTATTTTGACCTGCACAAGAGGTTCCCGGAGAACAGGTCCAAGGATGCCAAGGTGAAGGTGGCCCTTGTGATCAACCGCGTTGGCAAGGTGTTGTCCGTTGCTGTGATGGAATCATCGGGTGACGTTGCCTATGACGACGCGGCGGTCTCGACGGTGCGGCGTTCCGATCCGGTGCCGCCGCCCCCGGCCGACCTGACCGATGATCAGTTTTCGTTCAGCCTCGACTTCAAGTTCAGCAAGCCGAAGAAGTAGCAAGCGAAGGCCGAGCGACGGGCAGAGGTCGCCGTCGTTCCGGGGCGCGACGAAGTCGCGAGCCAGGAATCCATTTCACCATTGAAGTTCGCCGCCCAATGGATTCCGGGTTCTCGCGGAGTCTGTCGTCCGGCCACGCTTGGCGCGGACCCGTTGGCGAGCCCCGGAATGACGCTGCTTCAGCTCTTCTTCACCAGCGGGCAGACGCTCTTCTCGAGCGGCAGCCAGGCTTCGTCCGCCGGGATCGTCGCGACCAGCTTGTAATAGTCCCACGGATATTTCGACTCCGACGGCTTCTTCACCTCGAACAGATAGGCCGGATGGATCTTGCGGCCGTCGACGCGGATCGAGCCCTTGCCGAACAGCGGATCGTCGGTCGGCAGCTCCTTCATCTTGGCGACCACGGCGCGGCCGTCATGCGGATTGCCGCCGAGCGCCTCCAGCGCCTTGAAATAATGGATCAACGACGAATAGACGCCGGCCTGCACCATGGTTGGCGGGTTCTTCTTGAAGCGCTCCATGAAGCGCTTGGTGAAGGCGCGGGTCTGGTCGTTCATGTCCCAATAGAATGTCTCGGTGAAGTTCAGCCCCTGCGCGACGTTGAGGCCGAGCGCGTTGATGTCGGTGATGAACAGCAGCATGCCGGCGAGCCTCTGGCCGCCCGAGACGATGCCGAATTCGGCAGCCTGCTTGATCGCGTTGGTGGTGTCGCCGCCGGCATTGGCAAGGCCGACGATCTTGGCCTTCGAGCTTTGCGCCTGCAGCAGGAACGACGAGAAGTCCGCATTGTTGAGCGGATGCTTGACGCTGCCGAGCACCTTGCCGCCATTCGCGGTGACGACGTTCGAGGTGTCGCGCTCCAGTGCCTGGCCGAACGCATAATCCGCGGTGAGGAAGAACCAGGTGTCGCCGCCGGATTTCACCAGCGCCTTGCCGGTGCCGTTGGCGAGCATGTAGGTGTCGTAGACCCAGTGCACCGTGTTCGGCGAGCACTGCGCGCCCGTGAGGTCGGACGAGGCGGAGCCCGAGTTCAAATTGACGACGTTCTTCTCCTTGGCGAGGTTGGCGATCGCAAGGCCGACATTGGAGGCCGCGAGATCGACGAACACGTCGACCTTCTCGACATCGATCCACTGCTTGCCGATGTTGACCGCGACATCGGGCTTGTTCTGGTGATCGGCAGAGATCAGGTCGATCTTCCAGCCCTTGGCCAGCAGCCCGGAATCCTCGATCGCCATCTGCGCCGCCACTGTCGAGCCGGGACCGCCGATATCCTGATAGAGACCGGACTGATCGCCGAGGGCGCCGACCTTGGCGACCTTGTCCATCGTCTGCGCCGTCGCTGTGCCGGCGAATACGAGGCTCGTGGTCACGATCAGGGCTGCAATGGAACGCTTCATCTTCCCTCCAGTATGATTTTGTTTTTTGAGTTCCGCATTATGCCCGGCATCGGGCGCATCGCCTAGGGCGCTGCTTCGATCGAGCGCGCGCGATATTCCATGCAGCGGCGATTTAGCGACCGAAGACGCGCGACGCGATGCCGCGGGTTCGCGCGCCGATCATGAGTGTCGGGCTGAGTTGAAGCGCGGGCGGCGCTATTTCCAGTAGTAGCGGATCGCGACGTAGACCACGACGAGGCAGGCGAAGATCAGCGCCACCGGCATCGGACGCTTGGCGTTCGGATCGGAGGTGGTCGTCTTCTTGGCGGGCAGGCGGCGGAACGCGGTGACGTTGCCGGTGTCGGCGACCGGTTCGCGCGTGCGCGCCGGAACCTCGGGCGCCTTTCCGGCACCGCCCATCTCCGCGTAGTAGGTGCGATACATCTCTTGGATCGTCGCCTCGCTGGCCTCGGCGTCGGTCATCTGTTCCGTGAGCTTCTTGTAGATGGCCAGGAAATTCTGCGCGTCGGGCGGCAAAGCGGAAGCGCCGTTCAGCTTGGCCATCATCTTCCAGGTCGCAAAGTCGGCCCGCGCGCGGGTGTCGGCGCGTCGTGCAATCAGCATATCGGCAGCTTTGATCACCATGGCCTCGAAGCGTTCCTGTCCCCGCGCATGATCCGGAAAATTGGGTACCGATTTTCCGATCAGGTCATGTGCAAATCAAGGCTATGTGTTTCCGGTAATAAGGAGAAGGGCGTTGATTACATAGCCGGTCAGAGTTCCTAGTATCGTTGAAATAACATCAAGATTTAGGCCGATCTGCCGGCCGATCACGGGCAGCAGGATCAACAGCCCGATCAGGATCAGCATGCCGTAGGGCTCCAGCCGGGCGAGCGGGATCGCCAGCGGCCGCGGCAGCAGCCCGACCGCGACCCGGCCGCCGTCCAGCGGCGGGATCGGCATCATGTTGAAGATCGCGAGCACGATGTTGATCAGGAACGCGTTTTTCAGATTGTCCGCGGTCCATTTTGCCGCATCTGCCGGAACCAATGGCAGCGCGTGGAATGCCAGCGCGGCGGCGATCGCCAGGATGATGTTGGTGACCGGGCCGGCCAACGCCACCCACACCATGTCGAGCTTGGGATGGTTGAGCTTGCGGAAGTTCACCGGCACCGGCTTGGCGTAGCCGAACAGGAACGGCGAATGCGCGAACAGCAGCACCGCGGGCAGGACCAGCGTGCCGAACGGGTCGATATGCTTCAGCGGGTTGAAGCTGACGCGGCCGAGCTTCCAGGCGGTGTCGTCGCCGAGCCGGTGCGCGACGAAGCCGTGCGCGGCCTCGTGGAAGGTGATGGCGATGATCACCGGCAGCACCCAGACGGAGACGCCGTAGAGGGAGATGTTCAATTGCGTGCCGCCTCGGATTCACTTGGGACCGGAGGTCAGGCTAGCACGGATTTGCGCAAGTCGATCGGGCAAGCGTTGCCGCGGATCACCGCACGTCGGGTGCGATGACGGGCTGCGCCGTGCGTGCCCGTTGCGGCTGGGTGGTCGCGATCCAGATGCCGGCGAACACGGTGATGATGCCGGCCATCAGATTCCAGCTCAGCGGCTCGCCGAGCAGGACCGCGCCGACCAGCGATGCCGCGATCGGATTGACGGTGACCGAGATCGCCACCCGGGTCGGCGTCGTCCGCTCCAGCGCGAAGGCCCAGAGATAGAAGGTGAGCGCCGCGCCGAACGCGCCGAGATAGGTTGCGCCGAACCATTGCGGCGCGCCGAAATCGGCAACCGGCGCGAAACTGCCGCGCAGCAGCGAGGCCGTGATCAGGACCACGGCGCCGGCAGCCATCGCGAGCGTGGTGAAGGGGATCGGGCCAGAGCGGCGGATGAAGGGCTTCGACCAGATGCTGTAGAGCGCCATGCACAGCGCGGCCGCGACCATCAAGAGATCGCCGCGCCAGGCGCCCGGCGGAGCCGTGGCAAGACCGGAGAGCAGCGCCATCGCGACACCCAGGATGGTGACCAGCACGCCCGTGGCCTTGCGCGCGGTGAGTGGCTCGGTACCGAGCGCTGCGCCGACCAGCATGGTCAGCAGCGGCAAGGTCGAGAGCGCGAGCGCGCCCCGCGCCGCGGTCGTTGATATCAGCGAGGCGTTGAACAGGATCGGAAAGCCCGCGAAGAACAGCAGGCCGAGACCGGCTGTGCCGAGCCAGTCGCGCCGCGGCGGCCAGCTTCCACGTTGCAGCAATGCCAGCGGCAGCAGCAGCAGGACGCCGATGCCGAACCGGAATGCGCCGATCGCCAATGGATCGATTGCGCCGACCAGGAACCGCGTCGCCCCGATCGAGGTTCCGCCGATCGCACTCGACAGCACCGCGGCCAATACCCCCCAGATTTCGCCCATCCCGTTCGATCACCCCTGTTTCGCTTGCGCAATCTAGGGAAGGGGAGGTATCCATGGAATGGAATAAATATGATCGGTAAAATCACGGTTCGTTATGAGCGCGCCCGTCCTCGACCCGGATCTCCTGCAAGCCTTTGTCGCTGTGGCTGACCATCGTTCCTTCACCCGGGCCGCGTCGGCGCTGAACCGGACCCAATCCGCCGTCAGCATGCAGGTGAAGCGGCTGGAAGAACGGCTGCAGGCCGAACTGTTTCACCGCAGCACATCCAGCGTCGACCTCAGCGCAGCCGGCGAGGGGCTGCTGGGTTACGCCCGCCGCATCTTGAGCCTCAACGCCGAAGCGATCGGCCGGGTGCGCGAGCACGGCACCGACGGGCAGGTTCGCCTCGGCGTGATGGATGACTACGGCACTTTGATCGTCCCGCCACTGCTCAAGGAATTTGTCGCCAACTATCCGCTGATCCATGTCGAGATGGAGACCGGGCTGACATCGTCGATGACGGACCGGCTCGGCGAAGCCTATGACCTTGTGATCGCGATGCACCAGGAAGGGCGCGGCGAGGGCGAGCTGCTGCGCACAGCAGGCGGTGTGGGCCGCGAGCGCATCGCATCGCGTCGAGGAGCTCGATCCGCTGCCGGTCGCGCTCTATCCGCAGGGCTGCCTGTTCCGGAGCTGGGCGATGCAGGCGCTGGATGAAGCCAGCCGGCCATGGCGTCTCGCCTTTGTCAGCCACAGCCTGTCCGCGGTCGAAGCGATCGCGGCGCAGGGCCTTGCAGTGACCGTGGTCAAGTCGGGCACCTTTCCGCCAGCGCTGCGGCGCCTGACGGCGCGTGACGGCATGCCGCCGCTGCCGCGGGCCGAGATCCGGCTGCACCGCGCGCCAAATCTTTCGCGCGCGGCATCACTATTGGCAGATCACCTGGTTGCCGCGCTTCGGCAGCCCGCGAAGCGGGCGAGCTAGTACGTCGCCCGTCCGCCGGAGATGTCGAACACCGCGCCGGTCGAGAAGGCGCAGTCCTCCGACGCCAGCCACGCCACCATCGAAGCCAGTTCCTCGACCTGCACGAAGCGGGCCTTCGGAATCTTCGACAGCATGAAGTCGATATGCGCTTGCGTCATCTGGTCGAAGATCGCGGTCTTCGCCGCGGCCGGCGTCACCGCATTGACCAGGATGTCGTGCTGCGCGAGTTCCTTGCCGAGCGATTTCGTCAGCGCGATCAGGCCAGCCTTCGACGACGAATAATGCGCGGCGTTCGGGTTGCCTTCCTTGCCGGCGATCGAGGCGATGTTGACGATGCGGCCGTATTTCCGGCCGATCATGGTCGGCACGATCGCCTTGCAGCAGATGAAGGGACCTTCGAGATTGATGCGCATCACCCGGCGCCAGTCGTCGAGATCGGTTTCCCATACCGGCTTGTTGGCGCCGGTGATACCGGCGTTGTTGACGAGGATGTCGATCTTGCCGAATGCTGTCAGCGTCTGATCGCGCGCGGCGTCGACCGCGGCGGGATCGGTGACATCCGTCTTGATCGCGATCACGTCCTCGCCGATCGCCCGCGCGGTCTTCTCGGCGAGCGGCTGGTCGAAATCCCAGATCGCGACCTTGGCGCCGGATGCGACGAAGCGCTCGGTAATGGCGCGGCCGAACCCTTGCGCGCCGCCGGTGACGACGGCGCAGCGGCCGTTGAGATCGATCTTGTTCATGCTGGATGCCTTTGCGTGCCCGTCAGAGCATGAAGCCGCCGTCGACGACCATGTCGACGCCGGTGGTGAAAGCGGCTTCGTCGCTCGCAAGATACACAGCCATGGCCGCGATCTCCTCGGCGGTGCCAAGCCGGCCCATCTTCTGGCGGGCGACGAACTTCTCGCGTCCGTCCGGACCCGCCGCAGCTGCGCGCTCCAGCATCGAGGGTGTCTCAACGGTGCCGGGGCAGATCGCGTTGCAGCGGATGCCCTGGGTGATGAAGTCGAGCGCGACCGCGCGCGTGAGCAGCGAAACCGCGGCCTTCGACGCACTGTAGACGTAGCGATTGGCCGGCGGCCGCAATGCCGCACAGGACGAAATGTTGACGATGCTGCCGCCACCACCTTCCAGCATCGCAGGCAGAAACGCCTTGATGGTCCGGTGCATGGACTTGACGTTGAGATCGAACGAGAAGTCGAAGTCTTCGTCGGAGCACTCCAGAATGGTGCCGTGATGCACGAAGCCCGCCGCATTGAGCAGGATGTCGATCTTGCCGACGCGCTTGGCGAAGCTGTTGACGTCAGCGGTGCTGCGAACGTCGAGCCGGGCAGTCTCGGCGATGCCTTCCTTGCCCAGCGTGGCGATGCCGCTCTCATTGATGTCGGTGGCGATCACGGTCGCGCCTTCACGCGCGAATGCGATCGCGCATGCGCGCCCGATGCCGGCCGCCGCGGCGGTGACGACGGCGCGCTTTCCCTTCAGTCGATCGGACATTCATATCTCCCAGAGTTCGCCTTGATTTTGTTTCGTCATTGCGAGCGGAGCGAAGCAATCCATTCCTCCGCTGCGGAGCTATGGATTGCTTCGTCGCTGCGCTCCTCGCAATGACGTCGAAGTATCAATGATTGTCCCGCGCCACGCCGACCTTGCCGGCAATGTCGTGGTAACGCGTCGCGAGCTCGAGGCAGGCGCCGGTGGCGTGCTGGCCGACGGTCTGGCGGTAGAGCTCCTGCCACGGCGTCTGGTTGGCCGGGTGCGGGAAGCCGCCCTTGGCCTTCAGCTCGGCGCGGCGGGTGCGTAGCTCATCCTCCGAGATCATGATGTTGGCGCTGCCCTTGTTGAGGTCGATGCGCACCTTGTCGCCGCTCCTCAGGATCGCGAGCCCGCCATCGGCGGCGGCCTCCGGCGAGGCGTTGAGGATCGACGGCGAGCCCGAGGTGCCGGACTGCCTGCCGTCGCCGATGCAGGGCAGGGACAGGATGCCGCGTTTGATCAGCGCGGCCGGCGGCTGCATGTTCACGACCTCGGCGCCGCCGGGATAGCCGATCGGGCCGGTGCCGCGGATGAACAGGATGCAGTGCTCGTCGATGTCGAGCGCGGCATCCTCGATGCGGTTGTGGTAATCCTCGGGGCCTTCGAACACGACGGCGCGGCCCTCAAAGGCGTTGAGGTCCTTCGGGTTGGACAGATAGCGGTCGCGGAATTCCTTCGAGATCACGCTGGTCTTCATGATCGCGGAATCGAAGAGATTGCCGCGCAAGACCAGAAAGCCGGCGTCCTTCACCAGCGGCTTGTCGTAGCCCCAGATCACGTCGCCATCGGGCTGCGGCGCCTCCTTGCAATTCTCGCCCATGGTGCGGCCGTTGACGGTGAGGGCGCCCTCATGGATGCGCTTGTGCTTGATCAGCTCGCGCACGACGGACGGCACGCCGCCGGCGCGGTGGTATTCCTCGCCGAGATAGAAGCCGGCCGGCTGCATGTTCACCAGCAGCGGCACGTCGTGGCCGTATTTCTGCCAGTCGTCGATCGACAGCTCGACGCCGACATGGCGCGCCAGCGCGTTGATGTGGATCGGTGCGTTGGTCGAGCCGCCGATCGCTGAGTTGACCACGATGCAGTTCTCGAACGCCTCGCGCGTCAGGAAGTCCGACGGCTTGAGGTCTTCCCAGACCATGTCGACGATGCGTTTTCCCGTCTCGTAGGCGATCTGGCCGCGTTCGCGATAGGGCGCCGGGATCGCGGCGCAGCCCGGCAGCGAGAAGCCGAGCGCCTCAGCGAGTGAGTTCATCGTGGAGGCGGTGCCCATCGTGTTGCAATGGCCGACCGAGGGCGCCGAGGAGGCCACGATCTCGATGAACTGCTCATAGTCGATCTCGCCCGCGGCGAGCCGCTCGCGCGCCTTCCACACCACGGTGCCGGAGCCGGTGCGCTGGCCTTCGTGCCAGCCGTTCAGCATCGGGCCGCCCGACAGCACGATCGCCGGCAGGTTCACGGTCGCCGCCGCCATCATGCAGGCCGGCGTGGTCTTGTCGCAGCCGGTGGTCAGCACCACGCCGTCGAGCGGATAGCCGAACAGCACCTCGACGAGGCCGAGATAGGCGAGGTTACGGTCGAGCGCCGCGGTCGGGCGCTTGCCGGTCTCCTGGATCGGATGGGTCGGAAACTCCATGGCGATGCCGCCGGCGGCGCGGATGCCTTCGCGGACGCGGTGGGCAAGCTCGAGGTGATGCCGGTTGCAGGGCGACAGGTCATTGCCGGTCTGCGCGATGCCGATGATCGGCTTGCCCGACTGCAATTCCTCGCGGGTCAGGCCGTAATTGAGGTAGCGCTCGAGATAGAGCGCGGTCATGCCCGGATTGTGCGGGTTGTCGAACCATTCCTGGGAGCGGAGCCTGCGGCCCTTGCCCTTTGTGGTCTCGCCTGCGGCGCTGTGCCCGTTGGTGTGGGGTTTTGTCATTGGTTTCTCCCGCAATGCAAATCTTGCTGGGCCCATTCAAGGGCTCTGGTTCAACGTTGTTCTACCTTGCGCAAATCGTCGGGTATTACAAACCCAGGCGATCACGCAGAGGTGTTTCACTGGATGGATTGGACCTTAGTTGAAGGCACTTGGTTGCGCTATCATTTTGTCATTTTTCGCGTCCCTTGTGACGGGCTGGCGTCGGGTGGATGTCAGCTGCGTCGCGCCGAGCTTTGCCGTTCCATGACACTGAAGCCGAGGTCGACGACGGGCTCAGCGGGCCGGCGGCCTTCCAGCGTCTCGATCACCATCATGGCAGCGTTTCTGCCCATTTCGTAGCGATTGGTGCGCACGCTGCTCAGCGTCGGCTCGCTCGAGGCCATGAATTCGAGGTCGTTGAAGCCGACGATCGCCATCTGCTCCGGTACCGCCATGTGCCGGCGCTTGCATTCGAACAGCGCGCCGAGTGCAAGATCGTCATTGACGCAGAACACCGCGTCGATGTCGGGCGCTTTGGCGAGCAGGTCGGCAAACAGCGTCCCGCCCAGCGTCACCGAGGTCGGTATGGCCGTCGTGACGATGAGCTGCGGATCGAACAGCGCGGCCTCGGTCATCGCGGCGCGATAGCCGTCCAGCCGCCGTTGCACCCGCGGATCCATCCGCGCGCCGAGGAAGCCGATCCGCCAGTAGCCCTGCGCGAGGAGGTGGGCGATTGCGGCTTTTGCCGCGTCAAAATGCGAGAATCCGATCATCATGTCGATCGGCGAGGGGCCGACCTCCATGATCTGCACGATCGGGCAATCCACTGCCTCCATGACGCGGCGGGAATCGGCGGTCTGGTTGATGCCGGTAATGATCAGCCCGGCCGGCTTCTGTGCCAGAAAAAGACGCAGCAGCCGCTCTTCCTGCAGGATGCTGTAGCGGGTGTTGGCGAGCTGAATGCTGTAGCGGCTGCCGTCGAGCGCGTCATAGATGCCGCGCAGCACGTCGGCGAACACGTTGTTGGTCAGCGACGGGATCAGGACACCGATCACCTCGGTACGCTGCGACGCAAGCGCGCGTGCCGCGAGATTGGGCACGTAACCGAGTTCTTTTGCCGCACTCTCGACCCGGGCGCGCTTGCCGGCCGAGAGTGCTTCCGGATTCCTGAAGAAGCGCGAGGCCGTAATCGGACTGACGCCGGCGAGCTTCGCGACTTCGGCGAGCCGGATCTTGCCAGGCGTGATGCGCTTTCGGGCCATTTGCCGCTCATATCACGACGTTCGTCGCAGACAAACCGATATTGACAGCGCTACCAAGCGATTGCTAATCGAACGATTGCCAAAACCGGATAAACTGCGGACAATATCGTCAGTCCAACAGAGCCGCGCACCCAGCGTGGCCGGAACAAAACAGAGCGGTGGCGGCACTCGTCGTACGCCGTCGGGAACTTGAGGGAGGGAAGTGGATGTCGTCGGTCCAGATTCGCGACGTGCGGAAATCGTTCGGCAATTTTGAAGTCCTGCACGGCGTGTCGATCCCGATCGAGGACGGCGAGTTCGTCGTTCTGGTCGGCCCGTCGGGCTGCGGCAAGTCGACCCTGCTGCGCATGCTGGCGGGACTTGAGAACATCACCTCTGGAACGATCTCGATCGGCGACCGCGTCGTCAACAATGTCCAGCCCAAAGAGCGCGACATTGCGATGGTGTTCCAGAACTACGCGCTCTATCCGCACATGACGGTTGCCGACAATATGGGCTTCTCGCTGAAGCTGCGTGGCGCCAAGGCCGAGGAAATCTCGACCGGCGTCAAGCGCGCAGCGGAAATCCTCGCTTTGACGCCGCTGCTCGAGCGCTATCCGCGCCAGCTCTCCGGCGGCCAGCGCCAGCGCGTCGCGATGGGCCGCGCCATCGTGCGCGATCCGCAGGTGTTCCTGTTCGACGAGCCGCTGTCGAACCTCGACGCCAAGCTGCGCGTGGCGATGCGCACCGAGATCAAGGAACTGCACCAGCGGCTGAAGACCACCACGGTCTACGTCACCCACGACCAGATCGAGGCGATGACCATGGCCGACAAGATCGTGGTGATGCATGACGGCATCGTCGAGCAGATGGGCTCGCCGCTCGAGCTGTACGACACGCCGGCGAACCAGTTCGTCGCCGGCTTCATCGGCTCGCCCGCGATGAATTTCCTCAAGGGCAATGTGAAGGTGAACGGCGCCGCCTATTTCGAGGGGCCGAACGGGGTCAAGCTGCCGTTGAAATCCGCGCCGGCCAATTCCGATGGCAAGCCTGCGGTGTACGGCGTGCGGCCGGAGCATTTCACCATCGCCGATGACGGCGCCGAGGCCGAGATCGTGGTGGTCGAGCCGACCGGCTCGGAGACCCAGGTGTTCGCCAAGCTCGGCGGCGAGCAGGTCGTCGCCGTGTTCCGCGAGCGCCATCTGTTCAATCCCGGCGACAAGGTTCGGCTCAAGCCGGATCCGGGCCTGGTTCATCTGTTCGACGATGCGACGGGGAAACGACTGAATAGCTGACGGACTGATCGATCATAGTGGCCGACCAACAGGCCAGATCAAAAAACAATAAAAACACATTTATTGGGAGGAAGACGATGCACGATTTGACTCGCCGCTCGCTACTTCAGGGCGGCACCGCGCTGGCCGCAGCCGGGATGCTCACCGGGCCGGCGTTGCTTGACTTCGCCAAGGCCTGGGCGCAGAGCGCGCCCTGGAAGGCGGAGCCCGGCGCCAAGCTCACCGTGATGCGCTGGAAGCGCTTCGTGCCCGCGGAAGACGACGCGTTCAATGCCATGGTGGCGGCCTTCAAGGCGGCAACCGGCACCGAGATGAACGTGTTCAGCGAGTCCTTCGAGGACGTGCAGCCGAAGGCTTCGGTTGCCGCCAACACCGGCTCGGGTCTCGACCTCGCCTGGGGCCTGCACACGCTGCCGCAGCTGTTCCCGACCAAGGTCCTGAAGATGAACGACGTTGCCGACTATCTCGGCAACAAATATGGCGGCTGGACGGATGCGGCGGCCAAGACCTGCAAGCTCGCCAATGATTGGCTTGGCATCCCCGTCGCCACCAACGGCGGGTATATGACCTATCGCAAGTCGGCGACCGACAAGGCGGGCTTCAAGGAATTCCCGAAGGATTTTCCGGGCTTCCTCGAGATGTGCAAGGCGTTGAAGGCGAACAACACGCCGGCCGGCTTTGCGCTGGGACATGCCAGCGGCGACGCCAACGGCTGGCTGCACTGGCTGCTCTGGGGCCACAACGCCTGGACCGTCGACAAGGACGACAAGGTCATCATCAACTCGCCGGAGACGATGAAGGCGCTGGAATATGCCAAGGCGCTGTCGGAGACCTTCATTCCGGGCGTCGCGTCCTGGAACGACTCCTCCAACAACAAGGCGTTCCTGGCGGGTGAGCTCTATTGCACGCTCAACGGCATTTCCATCTACGTGGCCGCCAAAACCGATCCCACCAAGAAGGAACTTGCCGAAGACACCTATCACGCGCTGCACCCGATCGGCCCGATCGGCAAGCCGACGGAATTGCAGCTGGCGTTTCCAATCCTTGCGTTCAACTTCACCAAATATCCGAATGCCGCAAAGGCGTTTGTCGCGTTCATGCTGGAGAAAGAGCAGTACGACAAGTGGCTGGATGGCGCTCAGGGCTACCTTACGCAAACGCTGAATGCGTATGAGTCGGCGCCGGTGTGGACGGCGGACCCCAAGAACGCCGTGTTCGCGCAGGCCTCCAAGCGCACGCTCCCGGCCTCCGGCATCGGCACGCCCGGCGAGAAGGCGGCGACCGCAATCGCCGACTTCATCGTGGTCGACATGTTCGCGAACTACTGCACCGGTGCCAAGGACGGCAAGGCCGCGATGGTGGAAGCCGAGCGGCAATTGAAGCGTATCTATCGCTGATGTGATCGGCGCGGGCGGCGGATCGCCGCCGCTCGCACCATCATTTGGAATGACATCACTGGAATATTGCGTGGTCATGCTCAATCCGTTGAGCAATCGGGATATCGCCTATGGCTGACATTGCGCTCGCGCCGCGACGTGCGAAGACCGAAATCCGCGAAGCGACCGCCTGGGACAAGCTCCGCCACAACAAGAACTGGCTCGGCTTCTGGTTCATGGTGCCGGCGATGGCGTTCCTGATCTTCTTCCTGGCCTATCCGCTGGGGCTCGGGATCTGGCTCTCGTTCACGGATGCGCGGATCGGGCGTGTCGGTCACTACATCGGCACCGAGAACTATGAATGGCTGTGGGACGATTCGATCTTCTGGCTGTCGGTGTTCAACACGCTGCTCTACACTTCCATTGCCAGCGCCATCAAATTCGCGGTCGGGCTCTATCTCGCGCTGCTGCTCAACGAGCGCATGCCGTTCAAGGCGCTGCTGCGAGCCGCCGTGCTGATCCCCTTCATCGTGCCGACCGTGCTGTCGGCGCTGGCATTCTGGTGGATCTTCGATTCCCAGTTCTCGATCATCTCCTGGTCGCTGAAGCATCTCGGCCTGATCACGCAAAACATCAATTTCCTCGGCGACAGCACCTGGGCCCGGATCTGCGTGATCTTCGCCAATATCTGGCGCGGCGTGCCGTTCGTCGCGATCACGCTGCTGGCGGGCCTGCAAACCGTGCAGCCGTCGCTCTATGAAGCGGCGACGCTCGACGGCGCCTCGCGCTGGCAGATGTTCCGCTTCATCACCTATCCCTTGCTGACGCCGATCATCGCCGTCGTGATGACGTTCTCGGTGCTGTTCACCTTCACCGACTTCCAGCTGATCTGGGCGATGACCCGCGGCGGCCCGGTCAACGCCACCCATCTGATGGCGACGCTGTCCTATCAGCGCGCGATCATCGCCGGACAATTGGGCGAGGGGGCTGCGATCTCAAGCGCGATGATCCCGTTCCTGCTCGCCGCGATCATGGTGTCCTGGTTCGGCCTGCAGCGCCGGAAGTGGCAACAGGGAGAGAGCAATGACTGATCTCCGCCGCTTGCTGGTATCTTTGCGCGAACGGGGCAAGCCCCGCGCGCGCCCGGGAGAAAACAATGACTGATCTCCCCGCACAGAAGGCCGACCTCAAGTCCATCCTGTCGACGCCGGCGCGCGTCGATAACAGCGAGGGCATGAGCTACCTGCAGTCGGTGCCGCGGCGGATCGTGACGCTCTACATCCCGCTGTCGATCATCGTCATCATCCTGCTGTTCCCGTTCTATTGGATGGGGCTGACGGCGATCAAGCCGGACGACCAGCTGCTCGACCTCGACAGGTACAATCCGTTCTGGACCTGGAATCCGACCTTCAAGCACATCCACAAGCTGCTGTTCGAGAGCTACTATCCGCACTGGCTCTGGAACACGATGTATGTGGCGATCGGCGCCACCGTGCTGTCGATCATCGCCAGCGTGCTCGCGGCCTACGCGATCGTGCGGCTGCGCTACAAGGGCGCCAACGTCGTCGGCGGCCTGATCTTCCTGGCCTATCTGGTGCCGCCGTCGATCCTGTTCATTCCGCTCGCGACGGTCGTGTTCCAGTACGGCCTGTTCGATTCGCCGCTGGCGCTGATCCTGACCTATCCGACGATCCTGATCCCGTTCTCGACCTGGCTTCTGATGGGCTATTTCAAGACCATTCCGTTCGAGCTCGAGGAGTGTGCGCTGATCGACGGCGCCAGCCGCTGGCAGATCCTGATCAAGATCGTGCTGCCGCTCGCCATTCCCGGCCTGATCTCGGCCTTCATCTTCTGCTTCACGCTGTGCTGGAACGAGTTCATCTATGCGCTGACATTCCTGCAATCGACCCCGAACAAGACCGTGCCGGTCGCCATCGTCAACGAATTCGTTGACGGTGACATCTATCGCTGGGGTTCCCTGATGGCAGGGGCGCTATGCGGCTCGCTGCCGCTGGTTATTCTTTACGCCTTCTTCGTTGAGCATTATGTCTCGGCGATGACGGGTGCCGTGAAGGAATAGGCGCAAGGCCCGCATCTGAATTCGAACAAGAGAAGAAAAGGAGCAGGGTCGTGCACATTCTGATTCTGGGCGCCGCCGGCATGGTCGGCCGCAAGCTGACCGAGCGTCTGCTGCGTGAGGGCCGTCTCGGCAAGCAGGACATCACCAGGATGACCTTGCAGGACGTGGTTGCGCCGCAGAAGCCTGCGAACGCCGCGATCCCGGTCAGTGTCGTCGCCTCCGATTTTGCCGATGCCGGCGCTGCTGCACCCCTGATCGCCGAGCGCCCCGACGTGATCTTCCATCTCGCCGCGATCGTCTCGGGCGAGGCGGAAGCCGAGTTCGACAAGGGCTACCGGATCAATCTCGACGGCACTCGCTATCTGATCGACGCGATCCGCGCCGTCGGCGGCGGCTATAAGCCGCGGCTGGTGTTCACGTCTTCGATCGCGGTGTTCGGCGCCCCGTTCCCCGAGAAGATCGGCGACGAGTTCTTCCACACGCCGCTGACCAGCTATGGCACGCAGAAGTCGATCTGCGAGCTCCTGATCAACGACTACACCCGCAAGGGTCTGCTGGACGGCATCTCGATCCGCCTGCCGACGATCTGCGTGCGCCCGGGCAAGCCGAACAAGGCGGCGTCCGGCTTCTTCTCCAACATCATCCGCGAGCCGCTGGCGGGCGAGGAGGCTGTTCTGCCGGTGTCCGAGGATGTCCGGCATTGGCACGCCTCGCCGAAGTCAGCGGTCGGATTCCTCATCCATGCGGGAACGATGGACCTCAATGCGATGGGGCCGCGGCGCAATCTCAGCATGCCCGGGATGTCCGTCACCGTCGGTGAGCAGATCGCCTCGCTGGAGCGCGTCGCCGGCAAGAACGTCACCGCGCGGATCAAGCGGGTGCCCGATCCGACCATCATCAGCATCGTCTCGGGCTGGCCGCGCGATTTCGCTACCGACCGCGCGCTGAAGCTCGGCTTCACCACCGCCGAGAAGACGTTCGACGACATCATCCGCATCCACATCGAGGACGAACTCGGCGGCAAGTTCGCCGCCTAGCTCCGCTCAGGCGCACGGGTCTTGGTATGACCAGGGTTGCCAGCATCGGCGAATGCATGATCGAGCTGCGTCAGGCGCCGGGCGGCCAGCCCGGCGGGCTGTATTCGCGATCCTATGGCGGCGACACGCTCAACACCGCGGTCTATCTGTCGCGGCTCGGCGTCCACATCGATTACATCACGGCGCTTGGCGATGATCCGCTCAGCGATGAGATGATCGCCGGCTGGGCGGCGGAAGGCATCGGGACCAAGCATGTCGCGCGATTGGCGGGCAAGCTGCCCGGGCTCTATCTGATCCAGACCGACGACAAGGGCGAGCGGCGCTTCTTCCACTGGCGCGACAGCGCCGCCGCGCGCGAGCTGATGGACCTGCCCGAGACGGAAGATCTCCTGAACTCGCTCGCGACGTACGACCTCGTCTATCTCTCGGCGATCACGCTCTCGATCCTGCGCGAGGACGGACGGGAGCGGCTGATGGCGGCGCTGAAGCGGGCGCGGCTCTTGGGCACGCGCTTCGCGTTCGATACCAATTTCCGCGCGCGCGGCTGGCCGGACCTGACCGTCGCGCGGAAGGTGTTCAGCAGCGCGTTCGAGACCGCCGATATCGTGCTCGCTTCGACCGAAGACCTGGCGCCGCTCTATCCCGGCGAGAGCAACACGGCGCTGCTCGCCGGCATCTCGAGCCCCGAGGTCGTGCTGAAGCTCGCCGAGCCTGCCTGCATCGTGCGCTCCCCCGCGGGGACAAACGAGGTGAGGGCGGAGCCGCTGATCAAACCGGTGGTCGATACCACGGCGGCCGGCGACAGTTTCGCCGCGGCCTATCTCGCCGCACGTCTCGGTGGCGCCGAGCCCACAGAGGCGGCGCGCGCCGGCCATCGTCTGGCCGGCGTCGTGGTGTGCTATCCCGGTGCGATCATTCCACGCTACGCCATGCCGCCCAGGAAGGCGCCTCGTCCCCCACCATCCCGCAAGGCCTCGCTATGACAACGACATCGAAGCAGGACCAGATCGCCGAGCTGATCCGCCAGGCCACCGTGATCCCGGTGCTGACCATCGAGCGGCTTGCCGACGCCGTGCCGCTCGCCAGGGCATTGGTCGCGGGCGGCGTGCGGACGCTGGAGGTGACGCTGCGCACCGCGGTCGCGGTCGATGCGGCCAAGGCCATCATCGCCGAGGTGCCCGACGCCGTGGTCGGGATCGGCACCATCCTCAATGCCGACGATCTGGCCCGCGCCGAGGCGCTCGGCGCGCGGTTCGGGATCAGCCCGGGCGCGACGCCCGAGCTGCTGAAGGCGGTCGCCGCCAGCCGGCTGCCTTTCGCACCGGGGATCGCGACCGCGTCCGAGCTGATGCAGGCACTGGCGCACGGCTTCGACGTCGTCAAATTCTTCCCCGCCGAGCAGGCCGGCGGTATCAAGGCACTGCGCGCCTTGGCCGGTCCATTTCCGAACGTCAGGGTCTGTCCGACCGGCGGAATTGGTGAGGCCAATGCGGCGACCTGGCTCGCCGAGCCCAATGTGCTGGCAGTCGGCGGCTCCTGGCTGTGCCCGGCGGCCGATATCCGCGCCGGCAACTGGCCCGGCATAACCGCCATGTGCGCCAAGGCGATGAAAACGCTGAAAGCTGGCTAAAGATACGCTACATAACTCCCGAACAGGAACAGGGAGATACGGCCATGACAGCAGCCAGCATTGTGGGTTGGGCGCACACGCCATTCGGTAAGTTCGACGCGGAGACCGTCGAGAGTCTCGTGGTCAAGGTCGCCAATGAGGCGCTCGCCGATGCCGGCATTGCCGCGTCCGATGTCGATGAGATCATGCTCGGCCATTTCAACGCCGGCTTCTCGCCGCAGGATTTCACGGCTTCGCTGGTGCTGCAGGCCAATCCGGCACTGCGCTTCAAGCCGACCACCCGGGTCGAGAACGCCTGCGCCACCGGGTCGGCCGCCGTGCACCAGGGCATCCGCGCCATCGAGGCGGGTGCCGCGAAGATCGTGCTGGTTGTCGGCGTCGAGCAGATGACCAGGACGCCGGGCCCGGAGATCGGCAAGAACCTCTTGAAGGCGTCCTATCTGCCCGAGGACGGCGATACGGTCGGCGGCTTCGCCGGCGTGTTCGGCAAGATCGCGCAGGCCTATTTCCAGAAATACGGCGACCAGTCGGACGCGCTGGCGATGATCGCCGCCAAGAACCACAAGAACGGCGTCGCCAACCCCTATGCGCAGATGCGCAAGGATTTCGGCTTCGAGTTCTGCCGCGCCGAGAGCGAGAAGAACCCGTTCGTCGCGGGTCCCTTGAAGCGCACCGATTGCTCGCTGGTCTCCGACGGCGCCGCCGCGCTGGTGCTGACCGACGCCGAGACCGCCAGATCCATGGGCAAGGCGGTGAACATCCGCGCCACCGCCCACGCGCAGGATTTCCTGCCGATGTCCAAGCGCGACATCCTGCAGTTCGAAGGCTGCACCGTTGCCTGGCAGCGCGCGCTGGACAAGGCCGGCCTGAAACTCTCCGATCTCTCCTTCGTCGAAACCCATGACTGCTTCACGGTCGCCGAACTGATCGAATATGAAGCGATGGGCCTGACGCCGAAGGGCCAGGGCGCCCGCGCGATCATGGAAGGCTGGACCCAGAAGGACGGCAAGCTGCCGGTCAATCCGTCCGGTGGCCTCAAGGCCAAGGGCCATCCGATCGGCGCCACCGGCGTCTCCATGCACGTGATGAGCGCGATGCAACTCGCAGGCCAGGGGCCCGAGGGCATGCAGCTCAAGAACCCGCAGATCGGCGGCATCTTCAACATGGGCGGCGCTGCGGTCGCCAACTACGTCTCGATTCTCGAGCCGGCGAAGTAGCTTGAACATTGCCGAATGGCTGGCGGCGACGGCGCGGGCACGTCCCGATGCGCCGGCGCTGCTGACCGGCTTCGACCTCGACGCCGACTACGCGACCTTTGCCCGCCGCGCCGCCTCGATCGGGGCGGCGCTGGCGCGCGATCACGGCGTTGCCGCCGGCGACCATGTCGCGCTGTTTGCCTCGAACTGCACGCAATATCTCGAATGCCTCTACGGA
This sequence comes from Bradyrhizobium sp. NAS96.2, assembly GCF_001908235.1. Lineage (GTDB taxonomy): Bacteria > Pseudomonadota > Alphaproteobacteria > Rhizobiales > Xanthobacteraceae > Bradyrhizobium. Next base: position 34,202 of record NZ_LGHK01000061.1, on the reverse strand, counting down.
ATCTGGTGGATCGGCGCGGCCGCGATCCCGATCAACGCCAAGCTGCACGGTCGTGAGGCGGCGTGGATCTGCGGCAATGGCGGCGCAAAACTCGCTTTCGTCTCCGATGACACGATCGGTGCGCTGACGGAAGCCAAGGACGATTGCCCAGCCGGCATGACCCTGCTGTCGGTCGACAGCGACGCGTACAAAACGATACGGAGCGGCGAGGGCGCGCCCGCGCCGCTGCCGCGCGAAAGCAACGATCTCGCCTGGCTGTTCTATACATCGGGCACGACCGGCCGTCCCAAGGGCGTGATGCTCAGCCACGGCAATCTGCTGGCGATGTCGCTGTGCTATTTGGCCGACGTCGATCCCGCGACGCCGCACGATGCCTCGCTCTATGCGGCGCCGATCTCGCATGGCGCCGGCCTCTACAATTTCCCCCATGTCCGGATGGGCGGCCGCCACGTCGTTCCGGAGTCCGGCGGCTTCGATCCGGACGAGGTGCTCAACCTCGGCCGCCAGCTCGACAATGTCGTGATGTTCGCGGCGCCGACGATGGTGCGCCGCCTGGTCGATGCCGCCAGGAAGCGCGGCGAGAACGGCGAGGGGCTGCGCACCATCATCTATGGCGGCGGGCCGATGTATACCGCAGACATCCTGGACGCGATGGCGACGATGGGCCAGCGCTTCGTGCAGATCTACGGCCAGGGTGAGTCGCCGATGACGATCACGGCGCTGTCGCGCGGCTGGCACGCCCAGAGCGATCATCCGCGCTATCTCGAACGGCTGGCGTCGGTCGGCACCGCACAGAGCGTCGTCACCGTGCGCATCACCGGCAAGGACGGCAAGCCGCTGCCCGCAGGCGAGACCGGCGAGATCGAGGTCAAGGGCGCGACCGTGATGCTCGGCTACTGGAACAATCCGAAGGCCAACGCCGAGACGCTGAAGGACGGCTGGCTGCGCACCGGCGATGTCGGCCGGCTCGATGCCGACGGCTTCCTGACGCTGTCGGACCGCTCCAAGGACGTCATCATCTCCGGCGGCACCAACATCTATCCGCGCGAGGTCGAGGAAGCGCTGTTGACGCATCCCGACGTCCGTGAGGTCTCGGCGATTGGCGTGCCGGATCCGGAATGGGGCGAGATCGTCGTCGCCTGCGTCGTGCTGGAGGATGGCGCCACCCCCGACGACGGCAGGCTCGACGCGCATTGCCTTGCCTCGATCGCTCGCTTCAAGCGGCCGAAGCGCTATGTCTATCTCGATGCCCTGCCAAAGAACAATTATGGCAAGGTGCTGAAGACCGCGCTGCGGGAGATGATGGCCAAGGGCATGGGCTAAGGCGCGATGAGGCCGGGTTGAATCGAAAACATCGAAAACAACCCCATGCACAGTAGGGATGGGGGTGACTAAAGCGGTTAGGGGATAGGCCGCCGCCTCCCGTCGCGCTAAGCTGCCTGCGCCCAGTCACCGGGAGAACGGACCATGGGAATCGAGACGTCTCTGTCGCTGTCGGAAGTGAACGATCGCATCGCGATCCTCCGGGACAATATCAGGCAGCTGATCGAGCAGGCCGCAGGCGCCGCCGGCGCCGAAGTCGAGGAGCGCATCGCCCAGCGGCTCGAGCAGCAGAACGCGGAACTGGAGAAGCTCCTGAAGGCGCGCGAGGTGATGACGGGTGGCCAGTAGGATGGGCAAGGGCGCGTGCGCCGTGCCCACCCTCCACCGGCTCTGATGCAATGCACGCGTTCCGCTTCGCGGAAACCGCCGGCCGCCACCGCGCATGCGCCCATACGCCCGGCGCAGCTTGATCTCCGAGAAAACCTCCCGTTACTAGGCTTCAATCCAGAACAGCCGGGGAGCGAGCAGCACGATGGGACCATTGCAGGGTATCAAGGTCGTCGACATGACGACCGTGCTGATGGGACCCTACGCCACGCAGATGCTTGGCGACTACGGCGCCGATGTCATCAAGGTGGAATCGCCTGACGGCGACGTGACGCGGCAGATCGGCCCGACCCGGCATCCCGGCATGGGACCGGTGTTCCTCAACACTAACCGCAGCAAACGCTCGATCTGCCTCGACCTGAAGAAGCCGGCGGGGCGCGAGGCCGTGCTGCGGCTGATCGCGAAGGCCGATGTGCTGGTCTACAATGTGCGCCCGCAGGCGATGGCGCGGCTGCAACTCGGCTACGACGTCGTCGCCAAGGTCAATCCGCGGCTGATCTATGCCGGCGTGTTCGGCTTCGGCCAGGACGGGCCGTATGCCGCGAAGCCCGCCTATGACGATCTGATCCAGGGCGCGACTGCGCTGCCGGCGCTGATGGCGCAGACCTCGGACGGCGTGCCGCGCTACGTGCCGAATGCGCTGGTCGATCGTATCGTGGGCCTCACCGCGGTCGGCGCGATCTGCGCGAGCCTGGTACATCGCGACCGCACCGGGCAGGGCCAGCGCGTCGACATTCCGATGTTCGAGACCATGGCAGGCTTCGTCATGGGCGACCACATGGGCGGGCTGACCTACGATCCGCCGCTCGACAAGGGCGGCTATGCCCGCCACCTCTCGCCGGACCGGCGGCCTTACAAGACGCTCGACGGCTATATCTGCGTGATCGTCTACAACGACAAGCAGTGGGAGAATTTCTTCAAGGCGACCGGCCGCGACGATCTGCGCAGCGATCCGAAATTCGCGACCTTCGCCGGCCGCGCCACCAACATCGATGTCGTGTACGCCGAGCTCGCGCGCATCCTGCAGACCAAGACCACGGCTGAATGGAACGCGATCCTCGAGAAGGCCGACGTGCCCGTGATGCCGATGCACGATCTCGAGAGCCTGCTCGAGGACCCGCATATGGTCGCGACCGGCGTCTTCCCCGTCGTCGAACATCCGACCGAAGGCCGCATCCGCAGCATGACGCCGTCGGCGCGATGGTCGGAGACCAAGGTCGAGCCGCACCGGTTGGCGCCGCGGCTCGGCGAGCACAGTGAAGCGATCCTGCGCGAGGCGGGTTTCTCGACTGAGGAGATCGCGGCGATGCTGCGCGACGGCGCGGCCAAGGCGCTGAAGGCATAGGAGACGACAGATGGATTTCGCACTCTCCGCCAACCAGGAATCGATCCGCGACGCGGTGGCAAAAATCTGCTCGCGCTTTGACGAGGCCTATTGGCTGAAGAAGGACAAGGAGGGCGGCTATCCGGCCGACTTCCATCGGGCGCTGGCGGATGCCGGCTGGCTCGGCATCTGCATCCCCGAGGAATATGGCGGCTCCGGCCTCGGCATCACCGATGCCGCGATCATGATGCGCACGATCTCCGAATCCGGCGCCGGCATGTCCGGCGCATCGGCCGTGCACATGAACGTGTTCGGGCTCAATCCGGTTGTCGTGTTCGGCACCAGGGAGCAGTGCCAGCGCATGCTGCCGCCGATCATCGATGGCCGCGACAAGTCCTGCTTCGCGGTGACGGAGCCCAACACCGGCCTCAACACTACGCAGCTCAAGACCCGCGCCGTTCGCCAGGGCGACAAATACATCGTCAACGGCCAGAAGGTCTGGATCTCGACCGCGCAGGTCGCCAACAAGATCCTGCTGCTCGCGCGCACCACGCCGCTGGAGGAGGTGCGCAGCCCGACCCATGGCCTCAGCCTGTTCTACACCGATTTCGACCGCAAGCGCGTCACCGTGCACGAGATCGAGAAGATGGGCCGCAAGCCGGTCGACTCCAACGAGCTGTTCTTCGAGAATTTCGAGATCCCGGTCGAGGACCGCATCGGCGAGGAAGGTCGCGGTTTCGAATACATCCTGCACGGCATGAACCCCGAGCGCATCCTGATCGCGGCGGAAGCCGTCGGCCTCGGCCAGATCGCGCTGAAGCGGGCGTCGGAATATGCCAAGGGTCGCATCGTGTTCAACCGTCCGATCGGCATGAACCAGGCGATCCAGCATCCGCTGGCGAAGTGCTGGATGGAGCTGGAGGCGGCCTGGCTGATGGTGCTGCGCGCCGGCTGGCAATATGACCAGAATCTGCCATGCGGCCCCGCGGCGAACTCGGCGAAATATCTTGCGGCGGAAGCCGGCTTCCATGCCTGCGAGCAGGCGGTGATGACCCATGGCGGCTTCGGTTATGCCAAGGAGTACCACGTCGAGCGTTACTTGAGGGAGTCGCTGATCCCGCGCATCGCGCCGATCAGCCCGCAGCTCATCCTCAGCTTCATCGGCGAGAAGGTGCTCGGCCTTCCGAAGTCGTATTGATGAGAATGAGCTCGCGCACACACATCGTTGTCTTTTCCCTCCCCCTGAAAGGGGGAGGGCAGGGTGGGGGTCAGCCACAGCGGAGATCGCAGGGTGCGGAGACAGATCCCCACCCGGCTTGCTCGCGCAAGCCGACCTCCCCTTTGCAAGGGGAGGTGAAAAGATGAGCTTCGTCACCGGCGTCGGCCTCACATCCTACGGCAAGCATGAGGGCCTGTCCTCGCTCGACCTGATGAGCAAGGCAGCCGAGCTTGCGATCTCCGATGCCGGGCTGAAACGCGCCGACATCGACGGCATCCTGTGCGGCTATTCCACGGTCTCGCCGCACATCATGCTGGCCACGGTGTTCGCCGAGCATTTCGGCATCCGCCCATCCTACGCTCACGCCGTGCAGGTCGGCGGCGCCACCGGGCTTGCGATGACCATGCTGGCGCATCATCTGGTCGATGCCGGCGTGGCCAAGCACGTGCTGGTGGTCGGCGGCGAGAACCGGCTGACCGGGCAGAGCCGTGACGCCTCGATTCAGGCGCTGGCCCAGGTCGGGCATCCCGACTACGAGGTGACGCTGGGGCCGACGATCCCGGCCTATTACGGCCTGGTCGCGACCCGCTACATGCATGAATACGGGCTGACGCAGGAGGACCTCGCCGAGTTCGCCGTGCTGATGCGCAAGCACGCGCTGACGCATCCAGGCGCGCAGTTCCACGAGCCGATCACGGTTGCCGATGTGATGGCTTCGAAGCCGGTGGCGATGCCGTTAAAACTGCTCGATTGCTGCCCGGTGTCTGACGGCGGTGCGGCCTGCGTGATCAGCCGCGAGCCGACCGGCGAGCGCCGGGTCCGCATCCGCGGCTGCGCCCAGGCGCATACCCATCAGCACGTCACGGCGGCGCCTGCGCTCAGCGAACTCGGTGCGGAGATTTCGATCGCGAAAGCGAAGCAGGCGTCGGGCATCGCGATCTCGGACGTGCGTTACGCCGCAGTCTACGACAGCTTCACGATCACGCTCGCGATGCTGCTGGAAGATCTCGGCCTCGCCAAGCGCGGCGAGGCGGCGGCGCGGGTGCGCGCCGGCTATTTCAACGGGGATGGTGAGGTGCCGCTCAACACCCACGGCGGCCTGCTCAGCTATGGACATTGCGGCGTCGGCGGCGCGATGGCGCATCTGGTCGAGACTCATCTGCAGATGACCGGCCGCGCCGACAACCGCCAGGTGCGCGACGCCTCGGTTGCGCTGCTGCACGGCGACGGCGGCGTGCTGTCGTCGCATGTCAGCATGTTCCTGGAGCGCGTGCGATGAGTGGACCGATCGCTGACTGGACCAAGGGCGCGGAAGCCATCGTCTATCAGACCTGCAACGCCTGCGGCGCGCGGCAATATTTCCGCCGCAGTTTTTGCGCGGCGTGTGGCTCGCCTGATCTCGCCGAACATCGCGCGAGCGGGGCAGGGACGGTGTATGCGACATCGCTGGTCTGCCGAGCCGCAACGCCGGAGACGCGGGCGCATGTGCCCTACAACATCGTGCTGGTCGATGCCGACGAGGGCTTTCGCATGATGGCGCATGGCGACAACGACCTCGCCATCGGCGACAAGGTCTCGGCGCGCTTCACGCAATTTGCCGGACGGCTGGTGCCGTATTTCGCAAAGGCGAAATGAGAGGGGCTGAACGATCCAGTCAGAACGCGAAACCAGGCTGAATTGGTTCGCTCTCGCCCCTCCAGTTGCGGATGACTTGTTTAGGCATGATCTTTCCAAAAACCGCTACACACTTTTCGGGATCATGCCTCAGTGCCAGTAAAAGACAAAGCTGGCGATGACGAGCATTGCCGTCACCGCCAGCATTTGCGCAAGCGCTTCCGAGGCCGCCCTCTTGGTGGCTTCCTTCATGCGTTTCCCCTAGACTTGGGCGTGACTCATCGTTGCGCTCGAAGAGCGCGCGACGGCCAGATTTTTCTACTCGGAACACCCCGCGTCGAGCATCCGCTTTGATGAGTCCCCACTCAGCGAATATCGACTGTGGCAGGGTTGTCTTTGAATGCGGCGGCAATTTGACTCGGGCGTGTTGCTCCTGCGACGGCCGGCAGATACTGTTTCGAACCCGACAGAAACGACAGCAAGATCAAGGTTAGGAAATGGCCCGTATCGATTACTCCGATCCCGCGAAGGCAAGCCCGCGCACCCGCGAGATCCTCGACAAGAACCGCAACGCCAACATCTTCCGCATGATGGCGCATTCGCCGAGCTATTTTGAGCAGTACTGCCGGCTCGGCGGCGCGATCCGTCACAAGGGCGAGCTCGATCCGATCGTGCGCGAGCTTGCGATCACGCGCACCGGCATTCTCTGCGAGGCGCCTTACGAGATCGTCGCGCACAAGCGCATCGGCAAGAATGTCGGCGTCAGCGACGAGCAGAACGCAGCGCTCGAGAACTGGCAGTCCGCGACCTGCTTCAACGAAGTGCAGCGCGCCGCGCTGACCTTCACCGACGAGATCGTCAAGCTGAAGAAGCCGACGGACGCGACCTTCAAGGCGATCGCGGCGCTGCTGACGCCGGCCGCGCTGATCGAGCTGCAGCTCTCGGTCGGTTTCTACATCATGACGTCGAAATTTCTCGAGACGTTCGAGATCGATATGCAGCCGGTGACGGAAGTGGTGAGCTGACTTTCTTTGCCTCGCCCCGCGTGCGGGGAGAGGCCGGACCGCATGCAGCGAAGCGGAATGCGGTTCGGGTGAGGGGGAGCCTCCGCGAGTCCAACTCGAAGCTATTTTGCGGATGCAGCCCCTCACCCCAACCCTCTCCCCGCAAGAGCGGGGCGAGGGAGAGGAAAGAGCTACCCCGACGTCAGCAGATCGACCTTCGCGTTAGCCACGATCAGCCGCTCGGCGAGGATCTGCGCGAGGTTGCGCATGATCCGCTCGCCGGCGCGCGGGTGCTGCTCGCGGAAGCGCTCGAAATCCGCGATCGCGACCTCATAGGCGGTCGCCGACATGTCGGCCACCACATCCGCCGAGCGCTTCGGCTCCAGCAGCGCCATCTCGCCGAACGCCATGCCGGCGGTCAGCGTCGCGAGCCGGATGCCGTCGGGCAGGGTGACGTGGACGACGCCGCTGCGCAGGAAGAACAACGAGGCCGCCTCGGTGCCCGCGGTGATGATCTTCTCATTGGGCTGATAAGTGTTGACCGTGCAGAGCGCGGCGAGGTCGGCGATCTCGGCTTCGCTCAATCCGGCCAGCAGCGGCTGCTCGGAAAGCTCTGTCGTCTCGAGGAAGTCGATCGAGCCGCCATAGCGGTAGACGATCTGGTCCTCAGCCCATTCGATCGCGGTGTCGAGCAGGTAGAAATCCCTGATGTTGCCGAGCCGGTTGGTCCACTCGCTGATCGTGGTCCATTCGCGCGAGGTCCGCTTGATGCCGGACAGGATCACCGTGACGCCGAGCTCCGCCAACTCCTGGAAGGCCTCCGCGACCAGCCTTGCGCCGGCGCGGGTCGTCGCGGTGACACGGCGCAGGTCGAAGATCACGAATTCCGGCCGCGGGCTGCCGGCGAGGCGGCGCGAGACGTAGTCGACATTGGAGAGCGACAGCGTGCCGACCAACTCGATCACGCGCACCTCCTGGAAGTGCCTGGCCAGGATCTCCTGTTCCTGCGGCCGCCGCACCCGGCGCGACGGGTTCTTGCCGATATTGTAGTCGGCGATGATGCTGTGGCGGGCGTCGTCGCTGCGGTTCAGCATGTGCAGGTCGTAATGCGCCGACAGCGTCTCGCACACTTTGATGCCGCGCACGCTGTTGCCGTGCTTGTCGAGTTTTGGCGAGTAGCTACCGAGCCCGAGCCGCGCCGGCAGGGCCGCCAGGATGCCGCCGCCGACGCCGCTCTTGGCAGGGATGCCGACGCGGTAAATCCATTCGCCGGCGTAGTCGTACATCCCGGACGACGTCATCACCGACAGCGTGCGCGCAATCGCGTAAGGCGTCACCACTTGTTCGCCGGTCAAGGGATTGATGCCGCGGTTGGCCAGCGTCGCCGCCATCACGGCGGTGTCGCGCGCGGTGACCAGGATGGCGCATTGCCGGAAATAGACGTCGAGCACCGCAGGCACGTTCTCGGTGATCACGCTGTTGGTGCGCAAGAGATAGCCGATCGCCCGGTTGCGGTCGCCGGTGGCGCTCTCGGAGGCATAGACCGCCTCGTCGACATCGAGCTCGCGGCCGGCGAAGCGGCCGAGCGCATGGCGGATGTAGTCGAGCGCGCCGTCGCCCTTGTCGGCATGGAGCAGGCCGGAGCAGGCGATCGCGCCGGCGTTCACCATCGCATTGAACGGGTGGTTGTCGGCATTGAGCCGGATCGAATTGAAGGGGTCGCCGGATGGTTCGACGCCGATCACGCTTTCCACCCGCTCGGCGCCCAGCGTGTCCAGCGCCAGCGCGAACACGAACGGCTTTGACATCGACTGGATGGTGAAGGGCACCCTGGTGTCGCCGACCTCATAGACATGGCCGTCGAGGGTCGCCAGGCTGATGCCAAAATGGGCAGGATCGGCCTTGCCGAGCTCGGGGATGTAGTCGGCAACCGCGCCGGCGGCCTCCGGGAGGAAGTCCGCGTAACAAGTGTGCAGAAACTGCAGCAGCGGCGGCTGCGAGCGGGCCCAGTTGACGGTGCTGGCGGTGACGGGAGGAGGCGATCGTTTCATCGCCTCCTGTTGTGCAACGCAATCAGGGCGCGCGCAACCGAGCGCGCCTCGACGTCAGCCGTGAGGCGGCCGGCTCGAGAGGATGCCGACTTTCGAACAGATGTTCACAAAACGAGCGATTGCTCGGCATTTGTTTCGTCATACGAAACTTCTTGATCGGGAATGTTTCGAAAGCGAAACAGCGTGCGCCGTTGCGTTGGGTGCAAGGCAACCACCACCCAGGATGCGGCATCTGGGAATTTGATCCGCGCGAGGCGGCGGCACGCCCGCCGTCAGGTCTCGACGATCGCGATCGCCTGGCCTTCGGCGATAACATCGTCAATCCTCACCAGAATTGACTTGATTTTGCCTGCTGCCGTCGATGTGACCGGTATCTCCATCTTCATCGCCTCGACGAATGCAATCTCGTCGCCATCGCCGATGCTGCTGCCGGCTTCAACAGGAAGCGCGCAAACGCGCCCGGCAACTTCGGTCACAACCTTGATCTCTGGCATTCCACTCTCCGATACCGTCTTGCGGAAATTTCATCCGGCGAACGGCTTTTTGTTGTGGCGGCAGATTGCCTGAGGTAGCTTCATCTGCAAGTGGAATTTTATTCCGCATGACGGAATGGAGCCAAACAAGATGGGACGGCGCTCGGAACGGCTTAGCAGGCAGGGAATGCTCGCCAGCGAGACTGGCGATGGCGATGTGATTCAGGTGGTGTCGCGCGCCTTCGATGTGTTGCGGTGCTTCGAAGGACATGAAGCGCGGCTCGGCAATCTCGAGATCTCGAACCGCTGTGGTCTGCCGCGTTCGACGGTGTCGCGCTTGACGCACACGCTGACGCGGATGGGACAACTCGTCTATCTGCCGCGCGATCAGAAATATCGCATCGGGCCGAGCGCGGTCGCGATGAGCACCACGATGATGAAGGGGCTGCAGCTTCGCAATCTGATCCGGCTGCGCTTGCAGGATGTCGCGGACCAATTGCCCGGCACCGTGGGCTTCGTCATCCCCGACCGGTTTCATCTGGTCTATCTGGAGTTCGCCCGCGCGGCGAACGCGCTCGGCCTGCATGAGGCGACCGGCAGCCGCATCTCGATGGCGACCACCGCCGCCGGCCATGCCTACACCGCGGCGCTTGATCCCGCGATCGGTGATGCGCTGATCGCAGAGATGGAAGGCGAGTTGCCCGAGGGTGCCAAGATGCTGACGCCGCGCATCGCGGCCAACCGCCGGCATCTGCAGGAGCATGGCTATGTCGTCGCCTGCGGCCTGTGGAGCCCGCACATCAACGGCGTCGCGGTGCCGCTGTGGTCGCCGCAATATCAGACCTATGTGGTCACCACGATCGGCCTGCTCTCGGCGATGTATGACGAGGCGCGGCTGCATCGCGAGGTCGCACCGCAAATGGTCGACCTCGCCGCTGCACTCGGCAGCCTGCTCGAAGGCGCCGATGGCGACATCTTCAGCAATCGGATCGAACGCAAGTCGCTTCCGGTGACCGCCCATAACAACAACAAAATCATCAAGACGGGAGTAGTGAATGAACTGGAAGCCGGAACTCGACGACCTCGCCCGGCGCGAAGCGTTCGCGCGGGAGATGGGAGGCGTTGACAAGGTCAAGCGGCAACGCGACCAGGGCCGGCTCACGGTTCGTGAGCGCATCGACAAGCTTGTCGACCAGAACAGCTTTCACGAGGTCGGTGCCATCTCCGGCATCGCCGAATACGACGAGAGCAACGAACTCAAGCATCTGACGCCGGCGAACTGCGTGTTCGGCCGCGCCAGGGTCGACGGCCGCACCGTGGTCGTGGTCGGCGACGATTTCACCGTGCGCGGCGGCTCGGCGGATGCATCGATTTCCGCCAAGCCGCTGATGGCGGAGGAGATGGCGCACGACTTCCGCCTGCCGATCATCCGCGTGATCGAGGGATCCGGCGGCGGCGGCTCGGTGAAGACCATCGAGACCAGGGGCGCCGCCAATCTGCCCGGTGGCGTCGGCGGCACGCGCTGGTACTGGTACACGACCGCCAATCTGGCGCGCGTGCCGGTGGTCGGCCTCGGGCTCGGCTCGGTCGCAGGCCTCGGCGCCGCGCGGCTCGCGGCCACGCATTACTCGGTCATGACCAAGAGCTCCGCGATGTTCGTCGCCGGTCCCCCGGTGGTGAAGCGGCTCGGCCAGGATCTGACCAAGCAGGAGCTCGGCGGCGCCGACATCCAGACCCGTGCCGGCGGGATCGACCAGGCCGTCGACACCGAGGAGGAGGCGTTCGACTACGCGCGGCGCTTCCTGTCCTACCTGCCGTCGTCGGTCTACGATTTGCCGCCGACCATTCCCTGCACCGATGACCCGGAGCGCGCCGAGGAATCGCTGATGAAGGCCGTGCCGCGCAACCGCCGGCAGGTCTACAAGATGCGGCCGATCATCGAGGCGGTCGTCGACAAGGGCTCGTTCTTCGAGGTCGCCGCCAATTTCGGCCGGCCTGTCATCACGGGACTAGCGCGGATCGAGGGCAGGGCGGTGCTGCTGCTCGCCAGCGATCCCTTCCACTATGGCGGCTCGTGGACCTCGGATGCGTGCCAGAAGGTGGTGCGCTGGGTCGACTTCGCCGAGACCTTCCATCTGCCGGTGGTCTATCTGATGGATTGCCCCGGCTTCATGATCGGGCTCGAGGCGGAGAAGTCGGCGACCATTCGCCACGGCGTGCGCGCGATGGCCGCGGTCAACCAGAGCACCGTGCCGTGGTGCACCATCATCATCCGCAATGCCTTTGGTGTTGCCGGCGTGGTGCATCAGCCGGCCAACCGCTTCTCGATGCGCTATGCCTGGCCGTCGGCCTATTGGGGCTCGCTGCCGCTCGAGGGCGGCATCGAAGCCGCCTACCGCGCCGAGATCGATGCGGCCGAAGATCCCGCCGCCAAGCTGCGCGAGATCGAGGATCGCCTCAACAAGCTGCGCTCGCCGTTCCGCTCGGCCGAGAAATTCTGGGTCGAGGAGGTGATCGATCCGCGCAAGACGCGCTCGCTTCTCTGCGAGTTCGCGCGCCTCGCCGAGCCGATTCGCAAGGTGGGGCCGCCGAGCAACATGTCGACGCGGCCGTAAAGATCATCTAGCCGTCATTGCGAGGAGCGCAGCGACGAAGCAATCCATATCTCCGCAAGCGGTCACATGGATTGCTTCGCTTCGCTCGCAATGACGGCGGAAGAGACGACACATCCTACTCCGCCTCGCGATGCACGTCGTGGATCACGATGCCCATGCCGTTCTCGGGCATCTTGATCCATTCGCGGCGCTTCAGCGAGCGCTTGGTGTCCTCGTGCCCGCTCACCCAGTGCTCGCGCATCGAGGTGCCGGAGAATTCGTGGTCCTTGGCGTCGCCCTCATAGGCCTTCTGCTGATAGATCAGCTGCAGCAGCGTGATGCCGGGCAGCCGGCTGTTCGCCTTCTTGAGCTGACGCTCGTCGTCCGAGAGCTGCTCGTCGGGAATCTTTCCCAGCGCGTTATGCAGGGCGGTGCGCAGATTGTAGGTCTTGCGGTAGACGTCGGTGTTGTAGCGGGTGCGCGACGAATACACGATGTCCTTGTGGCGGGCCATCACGTCCTGGATGTCGCGCGGCAGCGCGCCGCGCGCCGAGAACAAATCGACCTGGAACACCAGCGAATTCATGTTGTCTTCCTGGTCGAGCAGATGCTGCAGCGGCGTGTTGGAGACGATGCCGCCGTCCCAGAAATGATCGGTGCCGACCTTCACCATCGGCAGCGCCGGCGGCAGCGCGCCGCTCGCCATGATGTGCTCGGGGATGATCTCGTCATGGGCGTTGTCGAAATAGATGAAGTTGCCGGAGAGCACGTTCACCGCGCCGACCGCAAAGCGCATCTTCTTGGAATTGATGCGGCCGAAATCGACCAGTTCGAGCAGCGATTCACGTAAGGGCGTCGTGTCGTAATAGCTGGTGGCGGTGCGGGCGCCGGCCGGGCTGAACCACGGATTGGTCTGATGCGGGGTGAAGAAGCCGGGCTGCCCCAGCGTCGTCGTCAGCCACGAGCTGGTGAAGTTGCGCGCCTTGCGGAAGATGTCGCCATCAGGCGTGTAGTGCCAGATCTTGCGGTTGGTGATGCGGTCCCAGAAGGTGTGCAGCCGCTCCAGCCGCTTGTCGGGCGGATTGCCGGCGATGATCGCCGAGTTGATCGCGCCGATCGAGACGCCGCAGACCCAGTCGGGTTCGATGTTGCACTCATGCAGCGCCTGGTAGACGCCGGCCTGATAGGCGCCGAGCGCGCCGCCGCCCTGCAGCACCAGCGCCACGCGATCGCATCCTTGGGGACGCCAGCCGGGTGTCGCGTGCTCGATATCGTCGGCATGAGGGGTTCGCGCGTCCATATCAGACACTCCAAAAAAATCGCGGCGAGAATTCAGGGCGCCGATGACGCGGTGATGACAAGCGTTGCGCCGGCGCACGGCGCATCCGCGCCGGTCGCCGACTTCCCGGTCAAGCGCGTGGTCGGCGCGCATCACTACATCGCCGACCTGACGCTGCCTTCGGCCGCGTCGTGCACGACTACAACAAGGAAGCAGCCGAAGCGGCAGCGCCGACTGGCCTTGCGGCGGAGTAGAGCTGTCGCCGGCACAGACCAAGGCGGGCAGCTGCCTCAGGCCGCCGCCGGCTTCGGCTCTGCCACCGGCTTCGGCCGTGCGATTGCGAGCGTGATCACCGCCGCGCAGACGCAGAGCGCGCCGGCGATGAAGAACGCCGGCAGATAGCTGGAGTACACCGTGCGCGACACGCCAGCGCCGAACGCGGCCGCGCCGGCGCCGAGCTGGTGGCCGGCGAAGATCCAGCCGAACACCAGATTGGCGCGCTCGGCGCCGAACCGCTGCGCGGTGAGGCGCACCGTCGGCGGCACGGTCGCGATCCAGTCGAGCCCGTAGAACATCGCGAACAGCGACAGGCCGTAGAACGTGAAATCGGAGTAGGGCAGGTACAGCAGCGACAGGCCCCGCAGGCCGTAGTACCAGAACAAGAGATAGCGGTTGTCGTAACGGTCCGACAGCCAGCCCGAGATGATGGTGCCGAAGAAGTCGAAGATGCCCATCGCGGCGAGCAGGCTCGCGGCCTGCACCTGCGGGATGCCGAAATCGAGACACATCGGGATCAGATGGACCTGGACGAGACCGTTGGTCGAGGCGCCGCAGACGAAGAAAGTCGCGAACAGGATCCAGAACACCGACGATTTCGAGGAGTCGCGCAGCGTGCCGAGCGCGACCGCCATGATCGGCGCATTGGCCGGCGGCGCCGCGGGAAGCGGCGCGGTGCCCGCATCGCCGAACGGGCGCAGGCCGACGTCGCTCGGCCGGTCGCGGAGCAGCATCAGCACCGCAAAGGCGGCGATGCCGAGCATGACGCAGACGAATCCAAGCGCAACCCGCCAACCATGGCGCTCCGTGATGGTGGCGAGCAGCGGCAGGAAAGCGAGCTGCCCGGTCGCGACGCTCGCGGTGAGCATGCCGATCACGAGGCCGCGCCGCGCCACGAACCAGCGCGTGGCAATGGTCGCGCCGAGCACCAGCGCCGTCATGCCGGTGCCGATCCCGATCACGACGCCCCACAGCAGGATGAGTTGCCAGACCTGCGTCATCGCCAGCGACCCGACAAGGCCGGAAACCACGATCAGCTGCGCCGCCAGGGTCACGTTGCGCAGGCCGTAGCGGTTCATCAGCGCGGCGGCGAACGGTGCCATCAGCCCGAACAGGATGAAGCGAATCGACAGCGCCGAGGAGATCTCGGCGGTCGACCAGCCGAACTCCTTTTGCAGCGGCACGATGAAGACGCCGGGCGCGCCCACGGTGCCGGCCGAGATCAGCGCGGCCAGGAAGGTCACGGCGACCATCACCCAGCCATAGTGGATGTTGCGGCGGGCGAGGGTGGAAGCAAGCCAGTTCGAGATCATTATGTTCCAGATCAAATGCAATGAGGGGTCTGTTCGTGATGCGCAATATGGCACGAGGAAGCCATGTCTAAAATGACATTGTTCCCTCGTTTTCGGACTCGCGTATCCGGGCCGTTCTGCTGCCCGCGGACGCCTTTCCGTCCGCAACCGTCATTGCGAGGAGCGAAGCGACGAAGCAATCCATAGCTCCGCGTAAGCGGATCGATGGATTGCTTCCGCCTTCGCCAAGGCTTCGACGGACAAGTCGCTTCGCTCGCAATGACGCGGACGACGCGGTCAGTGCGTCATCCGCTCGACGGCGATCGCGGTGGCTTCGCCGCCGCCGATGCACAGTGCGGCAACGCCGCGCTTCAGGTTCTGCGCTTCCAGCGCGTGCAGCAGCGTGACGATCAGCCGCGCGCCGGTGGCGCCGATCGGATGGCCGAGCGCGCAGGCGCCGCCGTTGATGTTGAGCCGGTCTCTGGGGATGCCGAGGTCGCGCTGCGCCGCCATCGCGACCACTGCGAACGCCTCGTTGATCTCGAACAGGTCGACATCGCCAACGCTCCAGCCGACCTTGTCGAGCAGTTTCCTGATCGCCGGGATCGGCGCGGTGGTGAACCACTGCGGCTCCTGGCTATGGGTGGCATGGCCCTTGATCTCGGCCAGCACCGGCAGGCCGTCGCGATCCGCGAGCGAGCGCTTTGCCAGGATCAGCGCCGCGGCGCCGTCGGCATTCGCCGAGGAGGCGGCCGGGGTGATGGTGCCGTTCGCGCGGAACGCTGGCTTCAGGCCGGGGATCTTGGCCGGATCGACCTTCAGCGGGTGCTCGTCATTGGCGATGATGCGCGGACCGGCTTTCTCGCTGAGCGTGATCGGCGCGATCTCGGCCTTGAAGGCGCCGCTCTCGACTGCTCTGCGGGCGCGGCTCAGCGTCTCCATCGCGAAAGCGTCCTGGTCGGCGCGGGTGAACTGATAGGCCTCCGCCGTGGCCTCGCCGAAATCGCCCATCGAGCGGCCGGTCTCATAAGCGTCCTCGAGCCCGTCCATCATCATGTGGTCGATGATGCGGTCGTGGCCGGCGCGATAGCCGCCGCGTGCCTTCTGCAACAGATACGGCGCGTTGCTCATGCTCTCCATGCCGCCGGACAGCACGATCTCGGCCGAGCCCGCCTTGATGATGTCGTGGGCCAGCATGGTCGCCTTCATGCCGGAGCCGCAGACCTTGTTGACGGTAGTGGCGCCAGTGGCATCGGGCAGCTTGGCGCCGCGCGCAGCTTGGCGGGCAGGGGCCTGGCCCTGGCCGGCCGGCAGCACATTGCCCATGAACACCTCGTCGATGCGCTCGGGCGCGAGCTTTGCGCGCTCCAGCGCCGCGCCGATCACGTGCGAGCCGAGCTTGTGGGCGGCGAGCGGCGTGAGCTCGCCCATGAAGCGGCCGAGCGGGGTGCGGGCGGCGGAGAGGATGACGACGGGATCGGCGCTGGATGCCATGGCGGAACTCCGTTCCATGCGGGAATCTGATTGAATTATATGCATCATATGATGAAACGCAAAAAATGCAACCGCGCCTCCCATGACAAAATGTCGTGTTCGCATGAGTTGATATGGGACGTTTCACCCCGATCTCCGCTGTCGTCCTGGCGAAAGCAGGACCCATTCTCCGCGGCGGATGAAGGGGGCTCGTCGCACCGACATCGTGCACCAATAACCATTCGTGGTTATGGGTCCCTGCTTTCGCAGGGACGACACTGAATGTGTTGCATGCGCTGTGAGAGGCTGACAGCTTTTACCGCATGTATTGCTTCCGGCCAGAATACATCGAGAAGATGAAGGGCGCGCCGCGGCAGGCTGGGCTGCCTGAATCAGGGGTGCCTAGACGCCGGAGCGCATGGCCGGCACATACTGGCCGGCCATCAATAGCGGCCACCATCGCGCTTTTGCTGCGCGAGCCATTCCGACAAGGTTTTCGTTTTCGGTGCCGGATCGCGGGAGGGCTCTCGTCGGATGTTGTTGCCGGAACGCATTGACCGGAGCTCGGTCGGTTCAGCTTTCATGGTCGCGGCCGCGGATGCGGTCGATCTATCCGCAGCCTCCTTTTCGAGGCGCAGCTTTTTCAATCGCGCCATCTTGTCCCGCTCTGCCTCGGTTTCAGCAGTGTCGGATAGCAGCGCCTTGTGGTGAGCAGTCTCTGCCGAACCCAGCACTCCGATAATCGTGGTCTCGCCCAGCGCTTTGCAGGCCTCGAGCCGATGCAATCCCTCGAGCAAGACGAGCCGGCTCTCATCTGGCCGAACGAGAATCGGGACTTGTTGTCCAATTTCCAGAATGCTGGCCGCTATCTCTTGAACGACCTCAAGCCTAAGGGTCTTCCTCTTCTTCAAGGGAACGTAGATCTGGTCGATTGGAAGGCTTTCCGGGCCAGGCACGCTGTCACTTCCTCCTCAGGGGCGATCCAAAACAGGTTCAAGGATGCAGCGCTACGCCGTGGCTGGAACCTTGCAAATCGGAGCGGGGGCCTCGAGCGCTCGACTTCATGCCTAATCCGACCGCCAGGCGCCGAGCAAGAATCGCCGCTTCGGCGCGGAGCCTGCCTGCTTGTGCACGTCGGGCAGATCGACGGCATAGCGCTTCATCGCTAGCCGGATTGCGATCGCGATGATCACAAAGGGCGTCACGTAGATCGCGAAAACTTCGAAGGCTGTCATGGTGTCCTCCGCGGTCTCGGACCGGCATTGTAGCACATCATCTCACGGGGCGGAGAAGACGGATGGTCCGGCAGCGCGCGCGGGTGGGCAGTGCAGCACGCCGCTACCACCGCGCATGGCCGCATGCGGTGGCTTCGATTGACACGGATACCGTCGGCGCTACGCTACAGACCAAGGAATTTTCGCAACAGAATCAACACCCCGGATTCAAGTCCCAGAAGAACCAAGAAAAGGGCAGGACACGCCGTGACACGCGTCATCGCGTCGTGAGCGGGACCACACGGACCTCCGCGCTCGCGCCATTCCGCATCCGCAGCTATCGCTTCCAGTGGCCGTCCGATCTGCTCACCTCGTGGGCGTTCGAGGTCGAGACGCTGGTGCTCGGCTGGTACATCATGGTCGAGACCGGCTCGGTGCTGCTGCTGACCGTGCTCGCCTCGCTGCAATATGTCGGCACGCTGGTGGCGCCCGTGGTCGGCATGATCGGCGACCGCATGGGGCATCGCGATCTGCTGGCCGTGATGCGCTTTGCTTATACGGCGCTGGCCGGCAGCATCATGGCGCTGGCGCTGACCGGGCATTTGGCGCCCGTGAAGGTCATGATCATCGTCGCGATCATGGGGCTGATCCGCCCGTCGGACCTCGGCGTGCGCGGCGCATTGCTCGCCGACATCATGCCGGCGGAGCAACTGGTCGGCGCCATCAGCCTGGCGCGCACCACGCAGGACTCGGCGCGCATCGCCGGCGCCTTGACCGGGGCGGGATTATTCGCCGCGCTCGGCATCGGCTATGTCTATGTCGGGATCGCCAGCTTCTATTTCGTCGCGGCCATCCTGATGCTCTGCATGGGCCGGCCGAAGTCACACGGCGCCACCGATCAGTCTGATATCGACCTGCCGGGCTCAAAGCTGCTGCGCGACCTCAAGGAGGGCATCGTCTATGCCTGGAGCGGCCCGGGCATGCGCGCCGCGCTGTGCGTCGCCTTCCTCGCCAACCTCACCGCGTTTCCGCTGACCAACGGCCTGTTGCCCTACGTCGCGCGCGACATCTTCCATACCGACCAGACCGGGCTCGGCTATCTCTCCGCGAGCTTTGCGGTGGGCTCGCTGATCGGCTCGATCACGCTCAGCATGGCCGGCGGCGTCCGCATCGCGCGGCTCCTGATCGGCGCGACGCTCGCCTGGTACGCGATGCTCCTGGTGTTCGTCGAACTCCGGACGATGCCGGTGGCGATGGCCTGCCTGCTGCTGGCCGGCATCGCGCAGAGCATGTCGATGATCTCGGCCGCGGTGATGCTGATGCGCAACGCCAGTGCGCATCTGCGCGGCCGCGTGATGGGCGTCCGCATGATGGTGATTTACGGCCTGCCGCTCGGCCTGCTCGCGGCCGGCAGCCTGATCGACCTGATCGGCTACACCGCGACCGGCACGCTGCTCGCCGCCGCCGGCTTCATCGCCATGCTCGCGATCGCGCTGCACTGGCGGGCCGACCTGTGGCCGGTGCATGCGCCGGCGAATGCGAGGTGAGGGGCACGCGTGATACTGGTAGCCCGGATGAAGCGAAGCGCAATCCGGGATAACTCGATCCGTGGATATCCCCGGATTGCGCTGCGCTCCATCCGGGCTACGGGCGAACGGTGATCACGCCGCCTGGACGGTCCGGCGGATGTGCACCGGCACCGATTTGTACGACGGCGTGCCGCTTTCCTTGTCCTGGTAGTCGAGCGGCACGAGGCCGTTCGCCTCCGGATAATAGGCGGCGACCGAGCCGCGGGCGATGTCGTAGACGATCGCGGTCAGCGTCAGACGGCGCGGCTCGCCGGATGGCAGCGCGGTTTCGATCTCGACGAGGTCGCCGTGGGCGAGGCCGCGCGCGGTGAGATCAGCCTCGTTCGCGAACAGCGCGTCGCGCGGGCCGAACACGCCGCGATAGCGGTCGTTCAAGCCGTAGATCGTGGTGTTGTACTGGTCGTGGCTGCGGATGGTGGCGAGCTTCGCGCTTTTGGACCATATGTCCTCCTGCAGCTCTTGAGTGGTGACCCCGTGCGTTTGCCCCGAAACTGATTGTTGGTTTTGGCCGTCAAAGACACCAGCGCTCAGATCGACGTTCTCGATCCGAGACAGCTGGTTCGTGATGGAGGTTAGACTAGTTGGCTGGGCTCGGCGGTCAACAGTCCGTCAAATGCATAGACGCGTAGCCTCGATGGAGCCAACGGGTCGCGCGAACGCGCGCTCCGTTGAGAGGGCAATCCGAGATGACTCGATCCGCGGATGGCGCGTCCCCGGATTTCGCGGAGCCTGTCATCGGGCGCGCGTTCGCGCGACCCGTTGGCTCCATCCGGACGACGAGACCGCCGTTCGATGAACAAAAGCCCACCCGCGTTGGCTGTGGAGGACATCCCGGCGTCACATACCTGTTGGAGCCCGGTGTTAGGACCGGCTTGCACCGCCTCGCATTTCCGCGGGGTGCTCTCCGCATTGCTTGATCTATCGAATTGCTCCTCCTGACAAAAAGGCTCAGCTCCATGACGCGCTTGCTCTTTTGCACTGCCGCCGCCGGTGTCTTGCTTGCGGCCGCATCGACCGCCCATGCCGGCTCCACGCTCTCATACCTTCCCGACAGCCTGACACAATCTGTGATCGAACACGGACCGTGGACGCTGCATCAGTCCGGACATCATTTTCATCACGACGCTTCCGGCATCGTGCCGCCGAGCACGCTCACGCCGCCCTACAATCCGGCCCTCTATGGGACGCCCTATGCCGACTATTGCTCGGCGAGCGGCGAGACCACGATCAATCACGGCAAGAGCGTGATGCAGCCCTACTATTTTCCGTTCGTTCGCCGTCGCGGCGCCGTCCTCGAAGGCCTGTTCGACTATCGCCCGCGCAACGAGCAGGAGGCGACGGTCGCTGCGATCTCGACGGATTGGGGCGCGACCTGGCAGTTCAGGGGCAAGGCGCTGGCGCTCAACCCCTACTGCCCGTGGGATGCGACCGATCCGGACAACCAGAACGTCAACGTCAATGGCGTGAAGACGGCGTACGGCTCGTCGAGCGCAAATGCCGCCGACAACGGGCTTGGCCATGCCTTCGTGCTGTCCGTGAAGGGCAAGCAGCGCGTCTATCACCTCAACCGCGCCGATGGTCACATCGACAGCGATCAGCTCGTGGTCCATCCGCTGCATCGCGGCGAGGACTTCTCGCTGTTCGGAGTTCCGGAATTCGGATTTGTCAGCCCGCTTGCGTCCGGCGGCTATCCCAAGCTCGAGGCCACGGCGGGCGCGACCACCGGCCTGATCGATCCCGACGCCATTCTCGGCGCCGTGCACATGGGCGAGAAGACCGCCGTCGTCTACGTCTCCAAGAACCTCAGCCCCGGCGACAAGAGTTTCCCGGCCAACCAGGTGTGCTCGCCAACGCCGGCCTTCGCGCTGACCAACCTCGTCAACAAGAAGCCGCGGAAGGCCAACCATGACGTGATCACGATTCGTATTGCAACGACGTCTGATGGCGTGAACTTCAGCGACGTCGGCGCGGCGACCGGCCTCAACGACCAGACCACGGTTGCGCTGAACGGCATTCGCTGGCTCGGCAGCGGCAGCATCCTGCGCATCCATGACGGACGCTTCGGCATGTTCTTCGGCGCCGGAAACTGCCTGGACAACGACTCCGACGGCTTCCACTTCATTGGCTACGCCGAAACCGACAATCCGGTTCGCGGCGCCGGCGATCTCCTGAAGTGGCACGTGGTCAACGGCTTCGACAATCCGATCCTGTCCACGGACAAGGTCGTCGATCCCGTCGGCCCGCGGCCGTATCCACTGAACGCGCCGCTCGTGAACGTTCATGGCGCAGACGCCCTGACGGCCGCGCAAGTCGCGCCCTTTGTACCGCCGGGCGAGGGCTACACCACGAACTTCTTCAGCGGCCGGGTCTACGATCCGCAGGCGGTGCTGACCGACGAGCGGACCGTGACGATCGTGTTCGCGGGCTACAACACGCCGCAGCCGAGCAACAATCTCGGTGATTACCGGTCGATCGGTCGGTTCCAGCTTGGCGTCCAGCCCGGCTACTTCATGCCGCCCTTCGTCGAGTCCGCGGACTGAGGCGCACGGAAATCCGGACCAACAACGACGCGGATCGAGGTTTGAACGCCTCGATTCGCGTCTTCCTGTTTCCTATTTCTTCCGATCCAGGAACCCCTGCAGCAACCGCTGCGGCTCGCCGGTCTGGAACGACTTTCCGAACACGCCGACGCTGAGGTTGACCGACTCGGTCAGCGGCAGCTCTTCCCATTGCCGCAGCAGATCCTTCTGGATCCGCAGCGCTTGGGGGCCGCATTCCAAGAGCGCCTTGACGGTGTGCTCGATGGCCTCATCGAGGCCGCCGGGTTTTGCAACGGTGTCGACCAGGCCCCAGGCGAGCGCGGTCGGTGCGTCGATGTTCTCCGCGGTCATCATCAGCCAGCGGGCGCGGCCCCAGCCGATCAGCCGCGGCAGCAGCGCGGCATGGATCACCGAGGGAATGCCGACCTTGACCTCGGGCATGCCGAACATCGAATCATGCGCCGCGACGCGCACGTCGCAGGCGGCCGCGACCTCGAGGCCGCCGCCGAGGCACCAGCCGGGCAGGCGGGCGATGACGGGCGCGGGGAATTTGCGCACGGCCTCGCAGAGGTCGCGCAGGCGGCTGATGAAGGCTTCGGCGGATTTCTGGTCGAGCGTCGCCATCTCCTTGATGTCAGCGCCCCCGATCATGCTGCGCTCGCTTTCGCCTGCCAGGATCACCGCGCGGATGGTCGGATCGGCGGCCAGGTGCTCAAAGCCTTCGCGCACGCCGTTGGTCACAGCCGAACTGACGATGTTCAGCTTGCCGGCATTGCAGATGGTGAGGCGGACGACGCCTCTGTCGTCGCGGCCGATGCCGCAGTGGGGATTGAGCATGTCCATCGAATGGTTCCGGCGCAGGAATTGATCGCGCCATGTCCCGGACAAAGCAGGTCGCTGTCAAGCATGGGCGCAGCGGTTGCGCCGGCGGATGCAGATATATAGAATTATATTAATCATATAAATGGAGCCGTCATGACCGCCGCCGAGATATCGGATCCTCATTCCCCCGAGCTGACGCGCACGCGCGTGGTGGAATGGCAGGCGCCCGGACCGGTGGCAAAGGCGGCGATGCCGATGTCCGGGATCGAGGCGATGCGTGCGATCCGCGACGGCGTGTTGCCGCCGCCGCCGATGGCCAAACTGATCGGATTCCGCGTGGCCGCGGTCGAGGAGGGGCGGATCGTGATGGAACTCGAGCCGCATGAGAGCCTGGAGAATACCATCGGCCTGCTGCACGGCGCGACCGCCGCGGCGCTGCTCGACACCGCGATGGGCTGTGCGATCTCGACCGTGCTGCCGGCGGGGCAGACCTCGGTCACGCTCGATCTCAAGCTGACCTATCTGCGCCCGCTGTCGGCGCGTTCCGGAACCATTTCGGCCGAGGGCAAGGTGATCAAGCTCGGCCGCCAGACCAGCTACACCGAAGGCTTCGTCCGCGACGGCAGGGGCAATCTTGCAGTGCACGCGACTGCGACGTTTTCCATGCTCGGCGCGGAACCCCAGGGGGTGAACAAGACGAAATAACTGCAGCATTCCCGGCGCAAACCTGCTATTATATGATTAGAAACATTCCATGAGATCGGCATGCGCTATTCGAAAGAACACAAGCAGGAGACCCACGCGCGAATCGTGAAGAAGGCCGCGACGCGGCTGCGCGAGAAGGGCGCCCATGGCATCGGCGTCGCCGACCTGATGAAGGACGCCGGGCTGACCCATGGCGGCTTCTACGCGCATTTCGACTCGCGCGAGGCGCTGGTGATCGAGGCGTTCAACTACGCCATGGACCGCGCCACCGAGCGCTGGCGCAAGGTCACCGCAGAGGTGGCGCCGGAGAAGCGGCTTTCGACCATCGTCGACGGTTACCTTTCGGCTGCTCATCGCGACGATCCCGGCCAGGGCTGCGCGGTGCCGGCGCTCGGCGCCGAGATCGCCCGCGAAAGCCCGAAGACCCGCAAGGCCTTTGCGCTCAAGCTCGACCAGATGATCGACATGATTACCGACCAGATCCAGGACGTGCCGCGCAAGACCGCGCGCAAGCAGGCAATGGCGACACTGGCGACCATGATGGGCACCATCGTGATGTCGCGGATCGCCGGCAACGGCGAGATGTCCGACGAAATCCTGAGCGCGGGCCGCGAAGCGGCGCTCGGGCGGGCGGCGGCGAAGGCGCCGGCGAAGAAGGCCAAGGTGAATTAGGGCGCGCTCCGCTCTTGAACCCGTCCTCCTGAGGTGCGCGCTCTTGCGCGCCTCGAAGGATGCATGGCCAGCAGCCGGGCCGTACATCCTTCGAGACGCGCTACGCGCTCCTCAGGATGACGGAGATAGGGTGTGCCCGCCTCACACCCCGCTGAACAGCACGCGCTCGGCTTCTACGGTCTCGTAGATGTAATCCGCCACGGCGCGGATGCGGGCGAGGTCCTTGCTGTCGGCGTGCATAAGGAGCCAGAAGGTGCGGGAGATCCGCACCTCGTCGCGCAGCACCGGCTGCAGCTCGGGATGGGCTGATGCCATGAAGTGCGGCAGCACGGCAATGCCGAAGCCGGCGATGGTGGCGTTGAGCTGGGCGATCAGGTTGGCGCTGCGGAATTTCGCGAAAATCTTCGGCGAGACCTGCGGCAGATAGTCCAGCTCCGGCGTGAACAGCAGCTCTTCGATATAGCCGACGAAGCGATGCCGCGGCAGGTCGGCACGCGCGGCAATCGCGGGCGCCTGCGCCAGATAGGCAGGTGCGGCATAAAGCCCGAGAGTGTAGTCGAGCAGCTTGCGGCCGACGATGCGGCCTTCCTTCGGCATGGTCAGGCTGATCGCGATGTCGGCCTCGCGCTTGGACAGCGAGAACAGCCTTGCGGTGGCGACGAGCTGCAGATCGAGATCGGGATACCGCTCGGTGAACTTCACCAGGCGCGAGGCCAGAAAGTGGCTGCCGAAGCCGTCGGGCGCGCCGATCCGCACCGTGCCGGTAAGGTGGGCGCGGGAGCCGCCGACCGCCTCCTGGTTGGCGACGATGGTGGATTCCATCGCTTCCGCGCTGTCGGCGACGCGCTGGCCGGCCTCGGTCAGCAGGTAGCCGGTCTTGCGCCGATCAAACAGTTTTGCGGAGAGGTGGCGCTCCAGCCGGTCGACACGGCGGATCACTGTGGCATGATCGACCGCGAGCTGCTTGGCGGCAGCCGAAACCGACCCGCCGCGCACGATGGCAAGCACGAAGCGGAAGTCGTCCCAGTCGATTGTGCCGCCGCCTTGATCCAGCATTTCCGCACATCTATGGTGCAATTTATCGGACTTGAATCCTATAAAATGCAGGGTCAATAGGGTTTGTAAAGTGATCCCGCCGGCCGGCTGGCGATTCAGGTCCTTCAGGGAGGTTTATCCATGCGCTCAATCGGACATTTTATCGGTGGCAAGGAGGTCAAGGGCACCTCGGGCCGTACCGCAGACGTTTTCGAGCCGATGACCGGCGACGTCCAGGCCAAGGTCGCGCTGGCCTCGAAGGCCGAAGTCCGCGCCGCGGTCGAGAACGCCAAAGCCGCGCAGGGCGAATGGGCCGCCACCAACCCGCAGCGCCGCGCCCGCGTCATGATGAGGTTCGTCGAGTTGGTGCAGCGCGACTACGACAAGCTCGCCGAATTGCTGGCCCGCGAGCACGGCAAGACGGTTCCCGACGCCAAGGGCGACATCCAGCGCGGCCTCGAGGTCGCCGAGTTCGCCTGCGGCATCCCGCATCTGATGAAGGGCGAGTACACCGAGGGTGCCGGCCCCGGCATCGACATCTATTCGATGCGGCAACCCTTGGGCGTCGTCGCCGGCATCACCCCGTTCAATTTCCCGGCGATGATCCCGATGTGGAAGTTCGCGCCCGCGATCGCCTGCGGCAACGCCTTCATCCTGAAGCCCTCGGAGCGCGATCCCGGCGTGCCGATGAAGCTCGCCGAGCTGATGATCGAAGCTGGCCTGCCGGCCGGCATCCTCAACGTCGTCAACGGCGACAAGGAAGCGGTCGACGCCATCCTCGACGATCCCGACGTCAAGGCGATCGGCTTCGTCGGCTCGACGCCCATTGCCCAGTATATCTATGAGCGCGCTGCGCAGACCGGCAAGCGTTGCCAGTGCTTCGGCGGCGCCAAGAACCACGCCATCATCATGCCGGACGCCGACATGGACCAGGCGGTCGATGCGCTGATCGGCGCCGGCTACGGTTCGGCTGGCGAGCGCTGCATGGCGGTGTCGGTCGCCGTTCCCGTCGGCAAGACCACCGCAGACCGGCTGATGGACAAGCTGATCCCGCGCGTCGAATCGCTCAAGATCGGCACCTCGGTCGATCCGTCGGCCGATTACGGCCCGCTGGTGACCCGCGAGGCGGTCGAGAAGGTGAAGAGCTACATCGACATCGGCGTCAAGGAAGGCGCGACGCTCGCGGTGGACGGCCGCGGCTTCAAGATGCAGGGCTACGAGAACGGCTTCTATCTCGGCGGTTCGCTGTTCGACAACGTCACCAAGGACATGCGGATCTACAAGGAAGAGATCTTCGGCCCGGTGCTCTCGGTGGTCCGCGCCAAGGACTATCACGAGGCGCTGGCGCTGCCGTCCGACCATGACTACGGCAACGGCGTTGCGATCTTCACCCGCGACGGCGACGCCGCGCGCGACTTCGCCGCCAAGGTCAATGTCGGCATGGTTGGCGTCAACGTGCCGATCCCGGTGCCGATCGCCTACTACACCTTCGGCGGCTGGAAGAAGTCGGGCTTCGGCGATCTCAACCAGCATGGTCCGGACGCGGTCCGTTTCTACACCAAGACCAAGACCGTGACCTCGCGTTGGCCGTCCGGCGTCAAGGACGGTGCGGAGTTCTCGATCCCGACGATGAAGTGATTTCCAGGGCCGTCATTGCGAGCGCAGCGAAGCAATCCATCTATCCCCCGCGTGGAGGAATGGATTGCTTCGTCGCTTCGCTCCTCGCAATGACGATGGGGTAACCTTCAAGTATAGGCGGCGCGATGCAGTTCGCTCTCAACGAGGACCAGATCGCGGTTCGCGACATGGCAAGGGCGTTTGCGGCTTCGAGGATCGCGCCGCACGCGCTCGAGTGGGACGAGAAGAAGCACTTTCCGGTGGATGTGATGCGCGAGGCGGCAGGCCTCGGCATCGGCGGCATCTATATCAAGGACGACGTCGGCGGCTCGGCGATGACGCGATTCGACGCCGCGTTGATCTTCGAGGCGCTGGCGACCGGCTGCCCGACCACGTCGGCCTTCATCTCGATCCACAACATGGCGTCCTGGATGATCGATGCCTATGGCAACGACACCCAGCGCCACCAATGGCTGCCGAAGCTCTGCACCATGGAGCTGATCGCGAGCTACTGCCTGACCGAGCCAGGCGCCGGCTCCGATGCGGCTGCGTTGCGCACCCGCGCGGTGCGCGACGGCGATCACTACGTGCTAAACGGCCAGAAGCAGTTCATCTCGGGTGCCGGCAGCACCGATCTGCTGGTGGCGATGGTTCGCACCGGCGGCGATGGCCCGGGCGGCGTCTCGACCATCGTGATCGACGGCAAGATGCCGGGTGTGTCGTTCGGCAACAACGAACGCAAGATGGGCTGGAACGCGCAGCCGACCCGCGCCGTGATTTTCGAGAATGCCCGCGTGCCGGTCGAGAACCGGCTCGGCGAGGAGGGCATCGGCTTCAAGATCGCGATGGCCGGCCTCGACGGCGGCCGTCTCAACATTGCGGCGTGCTCGCTCGGCGGCGCGCAGGCGGCGCTCGACAAGGCGCTGGCCTACATGAAGGACCGCAAGGCCTTTGGAAAGCGCCTCGACGAATTCCAGGCGCTGCAATTCAAGATCGCCGACATGGCGACCGAGCTGGAAGCCGCGCGCACCTTCCTGTGGCGTGCGGCGGCGGCGCTCGATCGCAAGGACTCCGACGCCTCAATGCTGTGCGCGATGGCGAAGCGCTTCGGCACCGATGTCGGCTTCGAGGTCGCCAACCAGGCGCTGCAACTGCACGGCGGCTACGGTTACCTCAGCGAATACGGCGTCGAGAAGATCGTGCGCGATCTGCGCGTGCACCAGATCCTCGAAGGCACCAATGAAATCATGCGGCTGATCGTGTCGCGCAAATTGATCGAGGGCGCGCGATGAACGATGTTGCCGCGGAAGGCGATCTGATCGCACGCAAGGAGGGCGCGGCCGGCATTATCCGGCTCAACCGGCCGAAGGCGATCAATGCCGTGACGCTGGAGATGTTCCACGACATCGACAGGGCGCTCGACGCGTTCGAGGCCGATCCCGAGGTTTCGGTCATCGTGCTGGAAGGCGCCGGCGAGCGCGGCCTGTGCGCCGGCGGCGACATCCGCGCGCTCTGGGAAAGCTCGAAGGTCAAGGGTGACCTCGGCAAGATCCTGTGGCGTGACGAGTACATTCTCAACGCGCGGATCAAGAAATTCCCAAAACCCTATGTCGCCTTCATGGACGGCATCGTGATGGGCGGCGGCGTCGGGCTGTCGGCGCACAGCAGCCACCGCGTGGTGACGGAGCGAACCAAACTCGCGATGCCCGAGGTCGGCCTCGGCTTCTTCCCCGATGTCGGCGGCACCTATCTGCTGTCGCGTTCGCCGGGCGAGATCGGGACTTACTTTGGTCTTACAGGTCAGCCCATGAACTGTATGGACGCGATCCATGCCAGATTCGCTGATACCATAGTCCCAGCGACCGAATTGCCGGAGCTACGAGAGGCGCTGACAAGAGTACGTCGGGGAGCGACCGCGGTCGACGTCACCAACCTTATCAACCGTTTTGCGGTGGCTCATGCCGGGGTTCCCTTGGCGGGGAAGCGGCCGACGATCAACGCCCTGTTCGGCTTCGACCGAATGGAAGACATCGTCGCTGCGCTTGAGCGCGACGGCTCGGAGTTTGCGCAGGCTACACTGAAGACGCTCGGCGAAAAATCGCCGCGCGGCATGGTGGTGACGCTGAAACTGCTGCGGCTGGCGCGGGCGACCGAGACGTTGGAGGAGTGCCTGGTGCGTGAATATCGCGCGGCGCTCGAGGTGTTCGCCAGCGACGATTTCCGCGAGGGCGTGCGCGCCGCCGTGATCGACAAGGACCGCAATCCGAAATGGTCGCCGCCCAGGATCGAGGATGTGACGGCGGAGATGCTGGCGCCTTACTTCGCCGAGATCGGCGCCGACGAACTGAAATTTCCTGACAGCAAATAGAAACGTCGCAAGCGGAGGACTTCCCATGGCAAACGTCGCATTCATCGGGCTCGGCAATATGGGCGGGCCGATGGCGGCCAATCTGGTCAAGGCCGGCCACAAGGTGACCGCGTTCGATCTGGTCGCTGCATCCCGCGATCAGGCCAAAAGCGACGGTGCCGCGATCGCCGAGAGCGGCGTTGCTGCCGTGAAGGGCGCCGATATCGTCATCACCATGCTGCCCGCCGGCAAGCATGTGCTCGGCGTCTGGAACGAAGTGCTTCCCGCGATGGCTAAGGGCGCGCTGATCATCGACTGCTCGACCATCGACGTCGAGAGCGCCAAGCAGGCGCATGCGCTCGCTGCCAAGCACGGCATGGCCTCGGTCGATGCGCCGGTCTCCGGCGGTACCGGCGGCGCCAAGGGCGCGACGCTGACCTTCATGTGCGGCGGTGAGGCGCAGGCCTTCGCGGCGGCTCAGCCGATGCTGGCCAACATGGGCAAGAAGATCGTGCATTGCGGCGCCGGCGGCGCGGGGCAGGCGGCCAAGATCTGCAACAACATGATCCTCGGCATTTCGATGATCGCGGTCGGCGAGGCCTTCGTGCTCGCCGAGAAGCTCGGCCTGTCGCACCAGGCGCTGTTCGACGTCGCTTCGACCTCGTCGGGGCAGTGCTGGTCGCTGACGACCTATTGCCCGGTTCCCGGTCCCGTTCCGACGTCGCCCGCGAACAATGATTACAAGCCGGGTTTCGCCTCCAACCTGATGGTGAAGGACCTGACGCTGGCACAGGATGCCGCCAATGCCGCCGGCGCGGTGACGCCGCTCGGCAAGCATGCGCAGGAGCTCTATAAGACCTTCGACGCGTCGGGCCATGGCGGGGTCGACTTTTCCGGAATTATCCAGCACGTTCGCAGCCTCGCTGGGAAGTAGCTGACCGCTCGTAGCCCGGATGGAGCGCAGCGAAATCCGGGACAGCTTTCTCGATCGGCGCGACCGCCCCCGGATTGCGCTTCGCTCCATCCGGGCTACGCTTGACGGTGACGCTGGTTGCCAATCAACGGGCTCGGAAGAAGATGACCACATTTCAGGACGCACGCGCCTTTCTGCTCAAGCACCGCACCGACTACGACGCGGCGGTGAAGGGATTCCGCTGGCCGGATCCGGTGCCGTTCAACTGGGCGCTGGACTGGTTCGACGCCGAGCTCGCGCGCAATGCCGACAGCCGTGACCGGGCGGCGCTATGGATCGTCGATGCCGCCAGCGGCAACGAGACCAAGCTGTCGTTCGCCGAGCTGTCGCGCCGTTCCAATCAAGTGGCAAATTTCCTGCGGGCGCAGGGGCTGAAGCGCGGCGATCATCTGCTGCTGCTGCTCGGCAATGTGGTGCCGCTGTGGGAGACCATGCTGGCGGCGATGAAGCTCGGCGTCGTTGTGATCCCAGCGACCACGCTATTGACAGCGGATGAACTGCGCGACCGGCTCGATCGCGGCAAGGCGAAGGCGGTGGTTGCGACGCAGGATCAGGTCGCGAAGTTCGCAGGCCTCGGCAGCGACAAGCTCGTCCGCGTCGTGGTCGGCGCGACGCAGCCGCAGGACGGATGGCTGCCGTTCGAGGATGCAGCGAAGGCGTCGGACGCTTTCACCGCCGACGGCCCGACCAAGGCCGACGACCCGATGCTGCTGTATTTCACCTCGGGCACTACGGCAAAGCCGAAACTGGTGCGGCACAGCCAGCGCAGCTATCCGGTCGGCCATCTCTCGACCATGTACTGGATCGGCCTGCAGCCCGGCGACGTCCATCTCAACATCTCCTCGCCCGGCTGGGCCAAGCATGCCTGGAGCTGTTTCTTCGCGCCGTGGAATGCCGGCGCGACGATCTTTATCGCCAACCAGCCACGCTTCGAGGCGAAGAGCCTGCTCTCGATCATCGGCGGCTGCGGCGTCACCACGCTGTGCGCGCCGCCGACGGTGTGGCGGATGTTCATCCAGGAAGACCTCGCAAGCTTCAAGGTCTCGCTGCGCGAGGTCTGCGGCGCCGGCGAGCCGCTCAATCCTGAGATCATCGACCAGGTCAAATCGGCCTGGGGCCTCACCATCCGCGACGGCTACGGCCAGACCGAGACCACGGCGCTGGCCGGCAACTCGCCGGGGCAGAAGGTCAAGGTCGGCTCGATGGGCCGTCCACTGCCGGGTTATCGGGTGCAGGTCACCGATAGTGACGGCCACGCCGCGAAGGAGGGCGAGGTGACCTTGTTGCTCGGCGCCGCCAGGCCGGCGGGACTGATGCAGGGCTATCAGGGCGACGACGGCAGGCTGATCGGTACCGATGGCGAGATCTATCGCAGCGGCGACGTCGTGTTTACCGATGACGAGGGCTATCTCACCTTCGTCGGCCGCACCGACGACGTGTTCAAATCCTCCGACTACCGCATCTCGCCGTTCGAGCTCGAGAGCGTGCTGCTCGAGCATGATGCGGTGGCCGAGGCCGCCGTGGTGCCGAGTCCGGACCCGATCCGGCTCGCGGTCCCCAAGGCCTATGTGCTGCTGGTCTCCGGCGTCGAGCGCAGCCCGGAGACGGCGCTGTCGATCTTCAAACATTTGCACACGCGGCTCGCACCGTTTAAACGCATCCGCAAGATCGAGCTGGTCACCGAGCTGCCCAAGACGATTTCTGGAAAAATCCGTCGGGTGCAGTTGCGCCGGCTCGAACATGACGATGTCAGAAACGATGCGTTGCGCGGAGCCGAGTTCCGCGAGGAAGAATTTCCGGAGCTGCAGAAGGTGCGGACCTCCGGTTAGGAGGTTAGCCAATGAATGAAGTCTGGAAGAAGCCGCCGGTGTCGCTGGAAACCTACCAGGGCATGGTCGGCAAGGAGATCGGCGTGTCCTCGTGGCATCTGCTCGATCAGGGCCGCATCGATACCTATGCCGACGTGATCGAGGACCACCAGTTCATCCACGTCGATCCCGAGCGTGCGAAGAAGGAGACCGCGTTCGGCACCACGATCGCCCACGGCTTCCTCACGATGTCGCTGCTGTCGATCATGTCCTACGAGGTGATGCCGGTGCTCGAGGGCACCGCGATGGGCGTCAATTACGGCTTCGACAAGCTGCGCTTCATCTCGCCGGTGCGCTCCGGAAAGCGTGTCCGCGGCCGCTTCGTGCTGGCCGAAGCCACGCTGCGCAAGCCGAAGGAACTGCTGTCGCGCACCAATGTCACGGTGGAGATCGAGGGCGAGGACAAGCCCGCGCTGGTCGCCGACTGGCTCGGCTTGATCTATTTCAGCTAGAGCGCTTTCCAGCGAAGTGGACGCCGGTTCGCGTGAAGAAAACGCGTCCGAACTGGAATCCAGAGCCCCGTTCCGATTCAATAGGAACGGAACGGAAAGGGCTCTAGCAGATGGTTGAGTAGCTCCACCTTTTCCGCAAGCGGAAGAGGTGGAGCGAACCTGCTTGATCCAAGCTGCTAAGTCCAAGTAGTGCATTGACGGCTTCGGCCCCTGGTGTCCATCATGCCCCCTTCAGGCGGTGCGGTCCCGGGAGTGGCAGCCATGGTGCAAAACATCGTCGCCGGACTTGTCGTAGTCGGTTTGCTTCTGATTGGCTCGATGAGCTACGCCCAGGAGCATCACGAGTGCTGGAGCGGGCACCTGCTCAAAAGCCTGAAGCCCTGCGGATCGATGACCCCAGCGGTCTAACGCGCCCCCTTGGCCGGTCAGTGCCGCACTTGACCCGGCCATCCATCGCTGCTCAAAAGTCCTCAACCTTTTCATGCCGCTCGGGCATGCACCCTCTCCCCTTGTGGGAGAGGGTGGCGAAATCGAGCGGAGCGAGATGAAGCCGGGTGAGGGGTCTCTCTCCGCGTGCTCATCCGTGGAGAGAACCCCTCATCCGGCGCGCTTGCGCGCCACCTGCTCCCACAAGGGGAGAAGGGAAGAACAGGAATTTTCGGCATGGCAATCAGGTTTGACGGACGCGTCGCTATCGTCACCGGCGCGGGCAATGGTCTTGGGCGGGCGCATGCGCTGGGGCTCGCCAGCCGCGGCGCCAAGGTCGTGGTCAATGATTTCGGCGGCGCGCGCGACGGCACCGGCGGCTCGCTGTCGCCGGCCGAGACCGTGGTCGAGGAGATCCGCAAGGCCGGCGGCACCGCGATGGCCGACGGCGCCGACGTCTCGAACTTCGAGCAGGTCACCGCAATGGTCGAGCGCGCCACCAAGGAATGGGGCAGCGTCGATCTGCTCTGTGCCAATGCCGGCATCCTGCGCGACAAGTCGTTCGCCAAGATGGAGGTTGCCGATTGGGCCAAGGTGCTCGACGTGCATCTGACCGGCACGTTCTACTGCTGCAAGGCGGTGTGGGCCGGCATGCGCGAGCGCAACTACGGCCGCATCGTGCTGACGACCTCGTCGTCGGGCCTGTTCGGCAATTTCGGCCAGGCCAATTACGGCGCGGCGAAGGCCGGCATGGTCGGCCTGATGAACGTGCTCGCCGAAGAGGGCCGCAAGAACAACATCAAGGTCAACACCATCTCGCCGACGGCGGCGACCCGCATGACCGAGGAACTGCTGCCGCCGCAGGCGCTGCAGTTGATGAAGCCGGAGGCGATCACGCCGGCGGTCGAATTCCTGCTCAGCGAAGACGCGCCGACGCGCACCATCATGGGTGCCGGCGCCGGCTCGTTCGCGGTGATCCGCGTGCTGGAGACCGAAGGCGTCAACCTGCCGCAGTCGGAGTGGACGCCGGACGGCGTCGCCGCGCATTTTGCCGCGATCAGCGACATGTCGACCGCGAAGGCGCTGCAGGGCGCGTTCGAGCAGACGCAGAAGTATGTCGCCCAAGCCGCCGCGCGGGCCGGGATCAAGCTCTGAGCATGACCGTCGCCGTCATCGGAGCCGGACCTGCCGGCCTGATGGCGGCGGAAGTGCTCGCCCAAGGTGGCGTTGCCGTCACCGTCTACGACGCGATGCCGTCGGCCGGCCGCAAGTTCCTGATAGCTGGTCGCGGCGGGCTCAATCTCACTCACTCCGAGCCGCTGCCGGATTTCCTTGCGCGCTATCGCGAGGCGATGCCGCGCCTCAAAGTCGCGGTCGAGGCGTTTCCACCGGACGCTTTGCGCGCCTGGTGCACGGCGCTGGGCCAGCCGACGTTTGTCGGCAGCAGCGGCCGCGTGTTTCCCAAGGCGTTCAAGGCCTCGCCTCTGCTGCGTGCCTGGCTGCGGCGGCTCGACGCTGCGGGCGTCGCGTTCGCATTCCGGCATCGCTGGGTTGGATGGGACGCGCGGGGCGGACTGTTGTTCGAGACGCCGGACGGCCCACGCGCGGTCAATGCCGGCGCCACGGTGCTCGC